>CAYJNA010000128.1:0-6204 GCA_964371225.1 uncultured Desulfovibrionaceae bacterium | reverse complement strand
TGAAGAGGTAGCTCTTGAAGAGGTAGCTCCTGCATCAAGCGAGCCCACAGAAAAAGTATCCAAGCCCAAGCCAAAAGTTACTGTAAAAAGCAGTGCAAAGCCACGTCTGGTTGTGAGATCCATAGAACGCCCTGTGGCTATATCCCCTGCTAAAACCCCTGAGCAAAATGCTAAGCCCGCTGTGGAGGGGGAACAAAGCGCAGAGTCCTTTTCTTTACGCACGCGCTCCATGGCTGATGTCTTAGCAGAGCAAGGTGATTACACAGCGGCTTTAGAGATTTATAACGAGCTTATTCAAGCTACAGAAGACGCACAAGAAAAAGAAGATTTACAGGCAAGGGTTGCAGGACTTACTTCCATGCCTACTTCCTCGGCTGAAGCTTCTGCTGATGTGCGTGCTTCATCCCCAGGAAAAGAGCGTGTCATTTCTGTACTTGAGTCTTTGGCTGACCGTTTAGAAAGTCGCGTTCATTCATAAAAAGTTTTTCTTTGGAATGGAATAAATATAAACATTTATAAGTGTTGCTTGAGTGAAATTAAGTGACGAGTTTACCGTGTAAAGGATACCGTATGTCAATACAACGAAAATTGGTTGGGGTTTTACTCAGCGTCTTCATACTAGGAGGCGTAGGCTGTGGTTTCAACCAAACAACAAAAAATGTTTGGAAAAGCACCAGAAGCGTTTGGTATGATAATGTTAACGTGGCAGCTACCATTGATTATGACGATACAGGCTCTTTGAGCGAGTATGAAGAAAAACTTTCTTTGGGTATGATGGGCATGGATGCACAGCTAACAGCTTTGGAAAAAACCATGTCCAATGCTGACAAGCCCCCAACGGAAGAATGGATTAGTGCCCTTTTCCAACGTTTTCCATGGATTTCAGGCTTTAGCGGCATTAAGTCTGATGCTACCTTGTTAGGTCAAGTGCCTGGGCCGCCCATAAAAGCTTTAGATTTCTACCCTCTCCTTGAGCCAGATGCTAAGCAAAATGCGCGTGCTTTACGTGGTTATGTACAAGATACAGCCATGGGGCCTGAAGTTTTGCTAGCCACGCCGCTTTATGATGCGCATAACTTTCTTGGCCTTGTGACCGTATATTTTGACATGCGTGCTTTGCTTTCTTATTCTGCTAACCCCGATGAACTTATTATTATTTCTCCCAATGCATTGCTTTGGTCAGGGAAGTATAATTTTGCCAGCACCCCCATGGCCGGCATTCCTTGGGACACCATTGTACTTAAAGAAAACAGTGGCACTGTGAGCAATGATGCCGGTGTTTTTTATTGGACCATGCGCTACCTAGGCAATGTGCCTCTTATTTTTGCTGTGCCTGTGGAAGGTTCTTTTGGGGAAAAAGAAAATCCCCGTACAGGACCTACCAGCGAAGGGCCTTTCCCCACACCTAAGGCTTTAAAAATGCCTCCTGCGCCTGTGGTGGAACCAGAGCCAGAGCTCATTCTTGCGCCTAAGCCGCAGCCTACACGTCGCGTACAAAGAAAGCCTACGCCTATGCCTGAGCCCTTTGTACCACCGGCTGAACCTGCCATTGAGCCTGTGCGTGTGCCTTCACCCTTTGGCGGTGCTAAACCTAAAGCCACAGAGCCCAGTGCCACAGAAGCACCAGCACAAACGCCTGAAAAAGAAGAAACACAAGCTCCTGCTACAACTACAGAGCAGAGCAGTGATGCAGAAAACACAAGTCCTGAAGAAAAAGAAGCTGAAACTGTTCAGGAGTTTAAGCGTCCAAGTCCCTTTGGGTCATAAAAGTAAGCGTGGGGCTTGATGTCTTAGGGTATCAAGCCTTGGTAGAGTTTGGGGTGTAGCTTTCACCAAGGTATACATCCAGATACATGGGGCAAGGCAATAGCTTTGCCCCTTATTTTAGCGAGTAAGCAGAGGAAGTATGGCAGAAATTACCGTTACAGAACATGTGTTATTGCATCAAAAGCGTAGTCCTTATGCCACAGGGCAATTTACCGCGCTTTTGTACGATTTAATCTTATCTGGCAAAATTATTTCACGCCGCATAGGCAAGGCTGGCCTTTTAGATGTGCTTGGCGGTACAGGTATGGTCAATGTTCAGGGCGAACATGTGCAAAAAATGGATGAAATTGCCAATAATGTGCTCATTTACCGTATGGAGCGTTGCGGCAACCTTTGCGCCATGGGCTCAGAAGAGGTGGCGGATCTTATCCATATTCCCAAAGAATTTCCCAAAGGGGACTATATACTTATTTTTGACCCTTTAGATGGCTCCAGCAATATTGACGTAAATATAAATGTGGGAACTATCTTCTCCATTTTACGTAGACCACGCGGCAATACGGGAGAAGTGCATATTGATGAAGTATTGCAAGCTGGCTATCAACAAGTGGCTGCCGGTTATATTTTATACGGCCCTTCCACCATGCTGGTTTTTAGCACAGGGCAAGGGGTACACGGTTTTACGCTAGATCCGGGCGTGGGCGAATTTTTATTATCACATCCTAATATTACCATGCCTAAACGCGGTAAGGTGTATTCTGTTAATGAAGCTTATTGGCATCATTGGGATTCGGCTTCCAAAAAGGCTGTGGAGTGGTTTAAAAATCCTGAAGCGGCGCATGGGACGCATTATTCTGCACGATATGTGGGATCATTGGTGGCAGATTTTCATCGCACTTTATTACAAGGTGGTATTTATATGTACCCCGGTGATGTGCGTAAGCCTGACGGTAAATTGCGCCTTATGTGCGAAGCTTCTCCTTTGGCTTTTCTTGTGGAGCAAGCCGGCGGCAAGGCCACCAATGGGAGTCAACGCATTTTAGACATTGAGCCCAAAGAATTGCATCAGCGCACACCTTTATTCATAGGTTCTGCCGCTGAGGTGGATGATGTCTCGGCTTTTTATGATGAATATTATAAAACCTTTGTGGTATAAACGGCTTATGGGTGCTCTGTGATTTGTCTTGGCATTGAAAGCTCTTGTGATGAAACAGCCTTAGCGCTGGTGGCGGATGGTAAGGTCTTAGCTTCTGTACTGGCTACGCAAGTGGAAATGCACGCCCTTTTTGGTGGCGTGGTGCCGGAACTGGCCTCACGTGAGCACTATAGATTTATGGGGCCGCTTTTTGATGCCTTATTGGAAAAAGCTGGTATCACTGTGGCTGACATCGACGCCTACGCCGTATCACGAGGGCCGGGCTTACTGGGTGCTTTGTTAGTAGGGGTGAGCTTTGCCAAGGGTTTAGCCTTAGCCACGCAAAAACCCGTGCTTGGCGTAAATCATCTTCACGCACATTTACTGGCGGCAGGATTGGAACAAGAGCTACGCTTCCCTGCTTTGGGGGTTTTGGTATCAGGAGGGCATACCCATCTGTATCGTATGGACGGGGTAGATGCTTTCACTGTGCTTGGGCGCACCTTGGATGATGCGGCCGGTGAGGCTTTTGATAAGGTGGGTAAGGTGCTGGGTTTAGCCTATCCGGCTGGCAGAGTCTTTGATGCTTTGTCACAGCGCGGGCATGTGGCACAAAAAGGAAAAGCGCTGTTCCCAAGGCCTTTTTTAGATAATGACCATCTGGACTTTTCCTTTAGCGGACTGAAAACAGCGGCCACATTGTATATTTCAAAGCATCCAGAAGTATTGGAAAAATATTCATGTATTGCTGAGGCGCCACAAGCCTTGTGCGATATGTGCGCAGCTTTTACACAAGCTGTGGTGGATACTTTGTGTGTAAAAACACAACGCGCTTTGGAGCAGCATACAGATGTACAAAGTCTTATTTTGGCAGGAGGCGTTGCTTCCAATTCATTTTTACGCGCTAGAATGCAAAGCTTAGCAAGAGACAATGCAAAGGCTTTTCATGTGCCTTCCCCTGCTTTGTGTACGGATAATGCTTCCATGGTGGCCTATGCCGGCTGGTTGTATGCGTGTAAGGGCTTACGACATAATTTAGATTTTGAGGCTGTAGCGCGTGGGCAGCAGATTCCTGAAGATTGGTATAAAGCCTAGAAATTTTGTAGGAAAACGACTTTTACTTCTCGGTACAATTTCCTTTGGGGGGCTTGACAGTAAGCCCATTGAAAATTACACTCTTGACCTGAATAGATGTTGTATTATCGGAATGGAAATTCTGTAAACTGTAAATAAAATAAGGAGCTCCCTTATGGCTATGCAAATTACTGACGCCACGTTCAATGATAGCGTTTTAAAATCTGATATTCCTGTACTTTTAGACTTTTGGGCCCCTTGGTGCGGTCCTTGCCGTGCGGTAGGCCCCATTGTAGATGAATTGGCCACAGAATATGAAGGCCGTGTGCTTATTGCAAAAATGAATGTGGATGAAAATCCTAATACTCCTGGTAAATTTGGCATTCGTGCTATTCCTACCTTAATTATTTTTAAAGGTGGCGAAGTTGTAGAGCAAATTACCGGCGCTGTGACCAAGGATGCTTTGAAAGAAAAATTAGACCAAAGAGCACTTGCATGAGTTTATATGATGCCGTCATCATAGGCAGTGGCCCTGCGGGTATTACTGCTGCTTTGTATATGGTGCGCTCTGGTTGTACTGTGGCTTTGGTGGAGAAGCTGACCTCTGGTGGTCAAGTTTTGCAAACAGAGTCCATAGAAAACTATCCAGGCTTCCCTAAAGGAATCAAGGGCTATGAGCTGGCAGATGCTTTTACTGCGCATCTTGATGAGCTTGAGCTTGACCGTTTTAGTGAAGGCGTTACCAGCGTAGAACTTAGTCAAGATGGAAAAGCACCGCATAAAGTGCTTGTGGGAAAAACATGGCTTGAAGCACGCTCCATAGTGATTTGCTCAGGAGCTATGCATAGTCATCTTGGCGTTGAAAATGAAATGAAACTTACCGGACGTGGCGTTTCTTATTGCGCCATTTGTGATGGTAACTTTTATCGCGGCCTTGAAGTGGCTGTGGTGGGCGGTGGTAACACGGCTCTTGAAGAAGCTTTGTACCTTTCTAAAATTGCAAAGAAAGTACACCTCATTCATAGAAGAGAAGCCTTCCGTGGTGCTAAAACCTATTTAGATCGCCTTGAAGCTGCAGAAAATGTAGAAATAGTGCGTAATACTGTGGTAAAAGCTATTCACGGCGAAGAGGCTCTCACAGGGCTCACCTTGCAAAATGTGCAAGATGGCGCTGAAACAGAACTTACTGTGGATGGTTTCTTCGTTTTTGTAGGCATAAAGCCAAGTATTGAATTTGTGCCAGACGCTGTGGAAAAGGACAATAATGGCTTTATTCACACGGATACTGAAATGCGCACCAATATTCCGGGCGTATTTGCAGCCGGTGATATTCGCTCTAAACTTTGTAGGCAAGTAAGCACGGCTGTAGGCGATGGTGCCACGGCTGCTCAAGCTGCTTTCCTGTATGTGGAAGAAAATAATGCATAAAAAATCTTTGCGCGCCGTATGTGCTCTTATGGCAATGGTTTGGCTTTCTGGTTGTGGTGTAATTGACTATTTTTACCTACCGCCGCCGGAAGATACAGCTCAGGAACTTTTTGAAACTGCCAATGACTTTATGGCTGAAAAAGATTATCTGGCTGCTGCTGAGCGTTATAATAAATTACGCGATGCCTATCCATTTAGCCCATATACAGTGCAGGCAGAGCTTTCTTTGGGTGATGCGTACTTCTTAGATGGAGAATACGCTGCTGCTGTGGAAGCTTACAAAGATTTTGAAGCATTGCATCCGCGTCATGAATCCATAGCGTATGTTTTGTATCAAATAGGTGCGGCACGCTTAAAAGGCTTCATTTCCATTGATAGACCTACCAATGATTTGCAAGAAGGCTATGAATATTTTGGTCGCCTTGTGCAAAGCTTCCCAGGTACGGACTATGCACAAACGGCACCAGCGCATATGCAAGAAATTCGTAAGCTTATGGCTGAGCATGAAGTGTATGTGGGAGATGTGTTCTTTAACATGGATCAATTTGGCCCTGCATGGCGTCGCTATACCTATGTGGTAGATAACTTTAAGGATGTACCTGAAGTGGCCGAACATGCGCAAAAGAAAAGTCTTGCTGCACACCATGAGTACACCAAGGATCAAAGCCAAGAAAAGCGTGAAAAGCGCGAAGGTACTTGGAAGAACTGGTTCGAGTGGCTCTAAAATAAAGTAAAATATAAACCCCGCTTTCATGAGAAGGCGGGGTTTTTTTATGGGTAAAGCCCATTCTGGAGGGGGG
>CAYJNA010000127.1:0-6371 GCA_964371225.1 uncultured Desulfovibrionaceae bacterium | reverse complement strand
TCTTTGGCAAGATAACAAAAAGCATCGCGCCGCCCTACTTTAATGACAAGATGTTGTTTTTTTTGCCTAGCATAAAAGGTAAGCACAAAAACATTTTCCAAGGGAGATTGAATTTTTTCAAGACGAGCGCCTAGGAGTAAGGGCGAAAGCGCCTCACAAAAGCGTCTAAATACATGAACGTCCACACGGGCCTCAAAATTTTTTTATAGCACTTAACATAAAAAAGGGGGATGTAGCATCCCCCCTAAATTCTCTTTAATCGCCGCGTAAATGCTCATCTTCTTCTTGTTTACTTTTGCAAACAATGCAAAGTTTTGTCATGGGTCTGGCATTAAGACGCGGTACGCCAATGTCTTCACCACAATCTTCACACTCGCCAAAGGTACCATCTTCAATACGCTGTATGGCTGACTGAATCTTACGAATAAGGCGACGCTCACGGTCACGAATACGTAAGGTAAAAGCGCGGTCAGACTCAGCGGTAGCTCTGTCAGCAGGGTCGGCAAAAACCTCATTGCTGTCAGTGAGCTCCTCAATGGTAGTATCACCTTTTCTTTGTGCTTCTTCAAGCATTTGCGCTAATTTATCACGGAAATAATCTATATCTTTTTGTTCCATAAAATCCTCCACAAATCATAAACTGCTAGAATCATTGAAACTTAACAAAATTTCAGACAATCGATGTATCTCAATCACATAAATCTACTACTTTACGCGCCCCCTGTAAAGCCTTTTTCCTTTTTTTAGCGTTTCGTTAATAAAATGTCATTTAAAAGTAGTAATAGTGATACAGCTTTACATTTTACCATCTTTTGCACGAATTTCTTCTCTTTTGGCCTCTTTAGCATCAGCCCATAAAGGTTCTTGCCATTTGAGTGCAGTATGGCGGCTTGGCAATACATGTATTTCTTTTTCTGGGGCTCCTTGCGCTCCTTGGCGTAGCATTACCACCACCTCACCACCGGCTTTCACGGCCTTGGGGGAATATGTGGCCACAAAGGCCGCCGCGTCTTGTAAGGTGGCCGCATCCCAACCGCCCATATGGCGACCTAAAGCTAAGGGGCCTGCAAAGTCACGCATTCTAAAGACGTAATCCTCAGGGCGAACCAACTCTTGTAAACGTGCATTACTGCCGGCATTACGCCCTATACACAACCAATGTGTACCACGCCCTTCTTCACTCCAGTATTGGCGTCCTGTATGCGCAAGGGTAAAATCTTCTGCGCTGGGCTCAGCCACACGAGTAAGCACCATCCAATAACGACTGGCATTTTCTTGTTCTGCCAACATACAACCGCCTGCAGGGGTAGGTATGTCCACTATATCATATTTGGCCGCCAACTCAAGCTGTCTTTTCCGTCCACGACCTGATATATTGTGCAAGCGCTCTCTATCCACTAAACCAGAAAGCTCTACGGCGCTGGGCTCTAATAACTTAGCGGAAAGGGGACGCAATAAAAGCTCTTTTACGCCACTGTCACGGCGTATCACATTTAAGGTATCGCGCCTTTGTGACATGGGACGCTGCCCCAAAACCTCGCCGGAAACAATACAAGCAGCCCCATATTTTTCACGCAATTCCAAAGCTTTACGCATAAGCAAAATTTTACAATCCACACAAGGATTTAACAATTTTCCAAAACCATGCTCAGGGCGTTCGCGTAAAAGCTGCACAAAATCAGCACTAATATCCACCGTAGCAATATCAAGTTTATAAACTTTGCGCCATTTTCCAAGCAATTCAGGTTTACCAAAAAAAGGGGTAATAAAATGTAAACACTTTACTTTAAGCCCTTGCTCTTCAAGAACCTTCACAGCCAAAATACTGTCTAAACCACCGGAAAAAAGCGCTATGGCATCATATGTATTTTTCATGGGCACATACATAAGGCCAAGAGCTGTGAAGGGCAAGAGCAAAAAAGTATTTTTTTTTGTAAAATTGCCCCACATAGTATCTTCCTCTTCTTTTTGCATAACGGTATATAAGCTAAAATACAGTTTTTTCTTAGGGGAGTGACTTTGCAAATACAATGCTATTATCCTTACAAAAAAAGAGCTTACAGCACTTTTTTAACAGCATATCCTTCACGGCACTTGCTAGGAATACTTCTCAACTTCTACTTGCGCACCTCGTCCCCTTCTGCTAAATTGTAACGCTTGTTTACGTAAGCGTTATTCTGGCAACACATTTATGGTGTAGCCAGAGTTATAGAGTCGACAGGAAAGAATATTTCAAACGTACTGTAAAAACAACACGTTATAGCCAATAAACTGTAATAAACTTTTCCTAATAAACCTATGGAATACGTTTCTTAGCAAAGTTTAGAAATACAAGGTACGTTTTTTCAAGATATGTTTTTTCAATGGCGACCTTATAAGACATGTCTTGTGCATGTCGTGCCGCTGCATAAGATAAGCCAGAATTTACTTCTGACGTCCCTGAAGGGATATTTGGAGCAAGCGTGCCTTTCTGAAAATTACGTGGATACGTGTTTTTCAGCATCAACTATATAGAGGGAGACTATCATGGCCAAAAAACCAGCCACATCTCAAGAAGATGCTCGTGCATCAGCCTTAAATACAGCCATCAGTGGCATTGAGCGCAAATACGGTAAGGGCGCCGTCATGAAGCTTTCTGACGATGCACACATTAGCACACCTATTATTCCAACAGGTTCCATTGGCCTTGATTTAGCCTTGGGTGTGGGCGGTATTCCCCGCGGTCGCGTCACTGAAATTTACGGGCCGGAATCTTCCGGTAAAACGACGCTCACCTTACATATCATTGCTGAATGCCAACGCCTTGGCGGCACGTGCGCCTTTGTGGACGCAGAGCACGCTCTTGATATGTCTTATGCTCGTCGCCTTGGGGTTAATTGTGATGAGTTGCTCATTTCACAGCCCGACTACGGCGAACAAGCTCTTGATATTGCAGATATGCTCGTTCGCTCCGGCGCTGTAGACTTAGTTATCATTGACTCCGTGGCTGCCCTTATTCCTCAAGCAGAATTAGACGGTACCATGGGTGAAACACAGGTGGGTGGCCATGCTCGCCTCATGTCTCATGCCATGCGTAAACTGACAGGTACCATTCATAAATCCCGTACTTCCATCATCTTCATCAACCAGATTCGTATGAAGATTGGTGTCACCGGTTACGGTAGTCCCGAAACTACCACCGGTGGTAATGCCTTGAAGTTCTACTCATCGGTACGCCTTGATATTCGTCGTATTCAAACTTTGAAGGATAAAGACGAAGCCTTTGGCTCTAAAACCCGTGTGAAAGTTACCAAGAACAAGATGGCACCTCCTTTCCGTGAATGCGTTTTTGACATCATTTACGGGCAAGGTATTTCCCGCGCCGGAGAGCTCCTTGACCTTGGCATCGAAGCCAAAATTGTGGAGCAAAGCGGTTCATGGTTTGCCTTTGGCTCAGAAAAATTGGGGCAAGGCCGTGAAAAGGTACGCGCGCTGCTAGATGAAAACCTTGAATTGCGCAATGCCATTGAAGCAAAAGTAGCCGAACACCTTGGCATGAGTAACCAAGACTTTGTGCCCGCGGCTGATATGGATGACACCCTCGATACTTTTGATGAGTAAGGAAGAAGCTATGTTTACAGCTAAAGAAATACGCCGTCGTTTTTTAGAGTACTTTGCCAAATTTCAACACGAAATAGTACCCTCTTCACCGCTTATTCCGCGTAATGACCCCACTTTGCTTTTTGCCAACTCAGGCATGGTGCAATTTAAATCTCTCTTCTTAGGGGAAGAAAAACGCTCTTATGTACGTGCCACCACAGCCCAAAAATGTTTACGCGTTTCCGGAAAGCATAATGACTTAGAAAATGTGGGGCGCACCGCACGCCACCATACTTTTTTTGAAATGCTGGGTAATTTCTCTTTTGGTGATTATTTTAAGGAAGACGCCATACGTTTTGCGTGGAATTTCATCACAGAAGATTTAAAGCTCGACAAAACCCGTTTGTACGTCACCGTCTATAAAGATGATGATGAAGCACATGGCCTTTGGCAGCAAGTGGCGGGTGTCAGTCCTGAACGCATTTTCCGTTTGGGAGAAAAAGATAATTTTTGGAGCATGGGTGATACCGGCCCCTGTGGGCCTTGTTCTGAAATTTTCATTGATCAAGGTGCCGAGCGCGCTTGCGGGCCCGATTGTGGCATTGGTCAATGCGATTGTGACCGCTTTCTCGAAATTTGGAACCTTGTATTTATGCAGTATGAGCAAGCCGCTGACGGCACACGCAGCGCCTTACCTCACCCCTCCATTGATACAGGCATGGGGCTTGAGCGTATTTCTGCCGTATGTCAGGGGAAATTTTCCAATTTTGACTGCGACCTCTTTCAAGACATTATTCAATATGCCGCCAGTCTAGCCGGCGTAAGCTATAGCTTTAGCGACCCAGACACCAATGATGTGGATACCGCTTTACGCGTCATAGCAGACCATAGCCGTTCTGCAGCCTTCCTCATTGCCGACGGTACGTTGCCTTCCAATGAAGGGCGTGGCTATGTATTACGTCGCCTTTTACGTCGTGCTTTACGTTTTGGCACGCTCATGGGGCTTACAGAACCCTTCTTGCATAAAACCGCCTACAAAGTGACTCAAGTCATGGGCGAAGATTACCCTGAACTGGCTTCCAGTGCAGACTTCATTAGCCGCGTGGTACGCGAAGAAGAAGAACGCTTCTCCTTAACCTTAGACAAAGGTCTACGTCTTCTGGAAGAAGAGTTAGAACGTCTTTGCTCTTGCAATGATACACGCATATCCGGCGACCTTTGCTTTAAGTTGTACGATACCTATGGCTTCCCCTTGGATATCGTCAATGACATTGTGGAAAAACGTGGTTTCACTGCCGATGAAGACGGTTTTAACACCTGCATGGCAGAGCAAAAAGCACGTGCGCGTGCCGCACAAAAAAGTGCCGGTCTGTTGGGCAGCGGCGGTCAAGATGCCGGTGCAGCCTTTGCTCCCCTGCATGCTGAAGGCTTACACTCAGAATTTGTGGGCTATACCGACTTACAAACACAATCTCGCGTGGTAGCCATGCTGGACGCTGAAGGCATGAGTGTAGAAAGTCTTGAGGCAGGAAAAAGCGGTTTTATAGTCACAGCACGCACCCCCTTCTACGGGGCATCCGGTGGTCAAATGGGCGACCTTGGTACTTTAAAAGCCACAGGCGAACCCGCAGCTTTCGCCACTGTAACAGATACCTTAAAACCTTTTTCGGATCTCACAGTACATTGCATCACTGTGGAAGAAGGTCACTTACTTCTTGACCACGAAGTAGAACTCACCGTTACCGAAAATGACCGCTTAGCTTCTGCCCGTAACCATACCTGTACACACCTTTTACATGCTTCTTTACGTCGCATTCTTGGGGATCACGTGCAGCAAGCAGGGTCTTTAGTGGCGCCTGACCGTTTACGCTTTGACTTTTCTCATATTGCCGGCCTCACCGCCCAAGAGCTTTTGGCTGTAGAGCGTGATGTGAACCGCGCCATTTTGGCAGACTATCCCGTCAGTGCTGCAGTGATGGCGCAAGAAGAAGCCCTCAAAGCCGGCGCCATGGCACTCTTTGGCGAAAAATATGGCGATGAAGTACGTGTACTAAGCATAGGGCATTGCGATCAATGTAAAGAATCCATTGAATTATGCGGTGGTACACACCTTGAGCGTACAGGCCAAGCAGGCTTTTTTAGCATTCTTTCCGAGTCCGGCATTGCTGCTGGCGTGCGCCGTATTGAAGCCGCCACAGGCTGGAATGCCCTTGCCCTCATGCAAGAACAGCGCGAAACCTTGGCAAATATCAGCCATTGCCTTAAGTGCAAAACAACAGATATTCCTGCCCGCTTAGAAAGTTTACAAGCCGATACCAAAAAATTACGTAAAGAGCTTGAAAAACAAGCGCAACAAGCCGCTTCCGGTCAAGGAAAAGATCTTATGTCCGCCTGTGAAAGCATAGCCAACGTACAAACTTTGGGCGCTTCAGTGGGTACAATCACCGTAAAAGCTTTACGTGACCTTATGGATGATGTGCGCTCTAAAATGCCTAGCGGCGTTGCTTGCCTTGTGGGTACCGAAAATGTAGAAGATACCACCAAGGTACACATGCTTATCTATGTATCCAAAGATTTGCACGCTACATTTACCGCACCAAGTCTTATTAAAGAAGTTGCCAGCCATGTGGGTGGCTCCGGCGGCGGTAGACCAGACTTAGCTCAAGCTGGTGGCTCCAACGCAGACGGCATTGAAGCCGCATTGGCAGCCTTAAAGGAAATTATTGCTAAAGCATAGCATTTTATTTTTCTGGGGAGGTAAACTTTTTTAGGAAAAAAAAGTTTCCCTCCCC
>CAYJNA010000126.1:0-6414 GCA_964371225.1 uncultured Desulfovibrionaceae bacterium | reverse complement strand
CCCCTCAAACTCCCCCCAACCCCTCAAAACGCTTTTATTGTGTAGTCTTGTAATACCATCAAGTTTTACTTTCTTGTGCTGTCAAGTTCTTGCCTTATGGGGGTATTACAGCTAAAGTGCGTGATGGTTTTATGGTAGTCGGCTACTCAAAGACTCCTGCATAATTCATTATGTGGCGTTTTTTGATGTGGGGACTAAGTACAATATGTGCCTTTTTATGGGGAGTATATGCAAGATTTAGAAATAATTAAAGTTTTAACTTTTTTGCGACATGCGGAAAATTTAAAAAATACTTTACGCTCCGCGCATACCTCTCAAGGGCGCAGTGAAAGCAGTGCTGAGCACTCATGGCGCGTGGCTCTTATGGCTTTGGTATTACACAAAGAATTTCCCGAAGCCAGTCTTGAGAAGATGCTTTCCATGGCTCTAGTACATGACTTGGCGGAAGCCATTTGCGGCGATACTCCTGCCCCTTTACGTAAGCCTCAAGAAGATAAAAAACGCGTGGAACGTCAGGGGCTTTTAGCCTTGTGTAAGGCTCTTCCCGAGGAACAATGCGCTTCTATGGTAGCTTTATGGGATGAATATGAAGCTGGACAGTCGCTGGAAGCTCAACTCGTAAAAGCTTTTGATAAGTTAGAAACTTTACTACAGCATACGCAAGGGCTTAATCCCCAAAATTTTGATTATCAATTCAATATGACTTATGGAATGACATATACATCCGTGCATCCTTTACTTCAAGAAATACGAGCGCATATAGACTGTGATACGCGAAAACGATTGCAAAAATAGCATGAAAAAGCCCAGCCAAGACTGCTTGACTGGGCTTTTATACTTCTAAAATAATTTCTATTTCAGCACGGTGATACGGCCTTGCCCGTGAATATTTGCATAGTCTTTACCCACAACGCCGCCAAGATTTTTCGCAATATATTGGATAAGTATTTCATTATCTACCATATATTTATCTTTAATTAAATCTGCATCGCGGAACATGGTCATACCATCACCAGAGTTGAGTGTGGTGTATGTGCTGGAAGCTACGCTATACATGGTTTTAAGATCCAAAGGTTTTCCATCTATGAGGACATTTTTAACGCGATAAGGGCCATTGACGCTAATGAAATTGCCTTTATCATCGGTTTTTACGGAAGAGGGTATGCTACTGTCAATGGTATATTCCATGCCAGAAACATGCATAAAACCGCCACTGGGGCCAGGCAAAGCACGCGCACCCATTTCAAGCGCATTAAGGATAGTTTGTCCGCTCACACTGAGAGAAACACCGTCATTGCCAAAAGGTAAAACGCTGATAATTTCATTATAGGTAATGTCACCGGGTTGAATATCACTACGAATACCGCCGCCATTAATCATGGCCACTTGCGTTCCTAAAGCTGCACGGTAGGCGTCGGCCACTAAATTTCCAAGATTAGTTTCTTGTGTACGAATAAGAGCTTGCCCTGCAGCATCGCTAGTTGTGAGCGTTACTTCGGTGTTCGCCACTGTTTTTTCTAAGATAACGGCCAACTCATTATTTATCTTATCCAAGAGAGCTAAAGTGCTTTCATCTTTTTCAGGTAGGGTGTTCAGCAATTGTGTACTGATCTCTTTTGTTTTTGTATCTAGGGTAAGAACGCCTAAATTCTGTAAACGCGTGCCCGTTTGGGTGAGAAGGGTATCTGCGCCTGCCTTATTTTTTACCATCATCTGTGGCACAGTGGAATGAGAATGGCCATCAATAACTACGTCAATACCTGTGGTATTTTGAATAAGCTCAAGACTCATCCATGGAGAAGATTCATCGTCCATACCAAGGTGTGCCAAAGCTATGACCACTTGCGCGCCAGCAGCACGGGCAGTATCCACCGTTTTTTGCACTGTAGCATATAAATCTTGCCCTGCATTGCCCTCGGCAAAGCTGTACAAATACGCACCTGTAGCGTCTTGAAAAAAGGCCGGAGTAGACTTTGTAAAACTTTCCGGTGTGGTAATACCCACAAAAGCAACCTTGAGGCCTTGTAACTCTTCCATACTGTAAGGCGTAAAGACAACGCTTCCATCCTTGGTGTAAGTAATGTTACAAGAAACCACCTGAGCTTCTAATGTATCAATGAGTTCATAAAGGCGGGGAAAACCATAGTCAAATTCGTGATTTCCCAAGGTCACATAATCATATCCCACACGATTGAGCACATCAATAACAGCGCCGCCTTGTGTAAGTATGCCCACAGGGCCACCTTGAATGAAGTCCCCAGCGTCCACTAAAAGCACATCGTCGGCGCCATACTGTGTTTCCATGGCTTTTTTATAGGCAGCTACACCGGCATAGCTTACGCCAGCGTCTAAGGATGTGTGTACATCGTTGGTATAAAGAATGATAACTTTATCTTCTTCACTGGCAAAAACCAGAGTAAGGCTAAGATGTAATAAAAAAACAAAGCTAAAAACACTGGTACGCATGAAAGATTTCCAAGACACTGGCAAAACCCCTTACAATTAATGGTTATGGAGATATTATTTAAATGTTTTTAGTGCTGTATTGCAAAGATTCGTATAGGTGTCATGGGCGCTTTGACCATGGGTAATGCGTAAGAAATTGGCGTGCTTTTCTTTGAAATAGCATTTTATGTGTATAAGATTTCCTCCTTTAAGGCCGGTTATTTCAAAGGTTTTTTGGTCGGAATCTATTTTTTTATCAGTAACAGTATCAAATTCACTTTCCGTTTTTCTTATCGCATCGGCGAATGTTTCTTCTAATACATAATAGCTTCTGGTGCCGTAAGCTAGCAGGGTGAAACCTTTACCGTCTTTTATGGTGATGCCGTCACTATTTTCAGATTCGCTAGCCATATATTTTCCGGGAGGAAGTTCTAGACTAAAATCGTAGCGCGCATTGTGGTAAAAAGGTTTGTCTTCTGACAAGAGAACTTCTGCGCTGTGCGCATGAAATGTGTAGGCAAAGCCAGTCAAAACAAAAATGGCGATGAATAAACTTACTTTTTTCATGTTTCTATATCCTTTGCTTATGAGTTTGAGGTATACTACGGTATAACAAAGATGCCCGTCAAGAAACAGTGCCAACATAATCATATGAAAGAAAAACGCTGTTGATTATATTTATGATGCAATTGTGTATGTATTGTATAAAATGATTTTGAAATAGCTGTAAAGCCGTGGTCTTTGAGGAATACATGGCATATTGCAGAAAAGAAGGATGTATAGTATTTAGACGCTATTAGAAAACATATGGGCGAGGCTTTTGCTTATGGTTAGTGCTATATATCGACTGATTCTCTTGAAGAAATTTGGATTCTTCTACTACGCTTTTACAAGGAAAATGTTTCGCAAGCCTGCCATGAATATTTTGCTTTTTGCGGTGGAATTTTGCCTTATTTCATATGGATATGTGTACTTGCATAATATGCTTAGCCCTGTAGATGAGGCCATAACATACTCCAAGTCCATGTATTTCACAGTTATCTCAGCTACTACCGTGGGCTATGGAGATCATTACCCCATTCATACCATAACGCAATGGTATGTTATTTTTCTTATGATTATCTATTTGCCCTTTCGCTTTTTTTATACGGCCGGTGTTACGGGTTTTCTTTTCAAAGTGTATCAAGATTTAAAACAAATAGGAAGGTGGTTTCCCATGCTGTATGATCATGTCATTGTGTATTGTAACGCAAAAACCATTGAGAGAAATAATTTTTTATGGCTTGAACGCTTTGTTGAAGAAAATAAACGCTCTTTGAAATACAAAGATAGAGACATTTTACTTATCAATGGTAGTCAGGATAGCAATGAAAACCTTATGCAATTTTTTGCAGAAAGAGGACTTGGTTTAAAGGGTGTACATTTTGTCAATGCTAATTTAAATGAAGAAGGCTTTTTTGATAAAATACGCATTGATAAGGCTGAGCGCGTGTATGTATTGGCCGATGAGCGTGATGTGAGCACGGACTCAGATGTCTTTGACTTTGTGTATCGTGTAGCAGAAGAAACTTCGTACGATAAAGGCATTACGGCGGAACTTGTCAATGACAGAAATAGAGAAAGGCTTGCTAAGTTGGGAGCCAATGTTATTTTGCGTCCCAATCGTTCCATGCCTGAAATGCTTATAACGTGCACCATAGCTCCTGGTTCGGCGCAAATGTTAGAGGAAATTTCTTCGCGTGGCGGAGACAGCATTGAGCGTTTTGATTTGCTTGAGGGCAATTATATATGGGGTGACCTGTTGTATGAGCTGAGCATGGAGGGTATAGGAACAGCAACTGCAGTTATCTTTAAAGATGCTACATCAGAACATGGTGAACTTGTTGATTCTAATCCTTCAGGAAAAGTGCAGATTAAAAACGCCAAAGCTCTTTTGGTACTTGTTCATGAAATGCGTACAAAGAGTTACGCGGATTTACAAAACAAAATTGATGCTATTGCCACAAAAATTGTGAAAAAGGCATAGCAAGAGGACGTATGCTACAAAAAATGTTTAAAATTTCTCGTATTGTCATATGCATGAGCTGCATAGTGTTTTTCACTTCAACTTCTAAGGCTAATCCGCTTCATGATCTTGCTGATGGTGTAGATTCTCTTATGCGTGAAGGGTCACAAACCTTGGAACGCGGCGCGGACTCAGTAAAGCGTGGTGTAAATCGCGTGTATGAGGGAGGCGTTGATGCAGCAGAGCGCGGCGTGCAAGCAGCTAAGGGTGTTTTTCCCTTTACTGGTGATGACGACGACCGCGATGACCGTGATGACGATCGCGATGATGACCGCGATGACAGAGATGACGACCGCGATGATGATCGTGATGACAGAGATGACGACCGCGATGATGATCGTGATGATGATCGCGACGACGACCGCGATGATGACCGCGATGACGACCGTGACGATGACCGTGACGATGATAGAGATGACGATTAATCAAGCTAAATTCCAATAAGGGGATACTATGGAAAATTCTAATGATACTGCACAAAAAGGTGTACCCGTTCTTGACAGTGAGCTAGCCGTAGCTTCCAGACAGGATATAGCAGAAGTGGCTAAAAGTATTAAGCTTGACGACCCTTCCCTTGACGTGACCTACGGTACTAAAACCATGCAGGACATATCGCGTTTTTCTGATGATTTGCTTTCTCGTGTGCAAGCTAAGGATGCAGGCGCCATTGGCGAAACGCTTACAGCGCTTATTACCAATGTGAAAGATATAGACATAACTGAAGTGGGTAAGGAGCCAGGTTTTTTTGAAAAACTTCCCGTTATTGGTTCACTTTTCAGTGCCGCTGAAAAAACCGTGGCTAAATTTCAAACCTTGTCAGAGCAAGTGTCCGTGGTGACGAAAAAGCTTGATCAATCTATGATTGGTCTGTTGCATGATATTGAAGTACTAGAGCAATTATATAAACATAATGCTGATTTTCATCAAGACCTTACCTTGTATATTGAGGCTGGAAAAATTAAATTGGAAGAAGCTAAAACAGTGGAACTGCCTAAGCTTCAAGCAGAAGCTGCCGCATCTGATAATGCTCTTGATGCGCAAAAAGTACGTGATTTTTCCGAGCAAATTAATCGTTTTGAACGTCGCATTCATGATTTAGAAATTTCTCGTACCATAACCATTCAAACAGCACCGCAAATCCGTTTAATCCAGTCAAATAATCGTGCTTTGGCACAAAAGATTCAAACCTCTGTGCTAACCACTATACCCATTTGGAAAAATCAAATGGTATTAGCTCTGTCTCTACAGAGCCAGCGCAGTGCAGCGGCTTTGCAGAAAGAGGTGGCTGATACTACCAATGATTTATTGCGTCAAAACGCCGCCATGCTTGAGCAAACGGCCATTGCTACCACGCGTGAAGTGGAGCGTTCAGTTGTGGACATAGAAACCTTGCGTGAAGTGCATGGCAAACTCATATCCACCATTGATGAAACCTTGAATATTGCTCAAGAAGGGCGTCAAAAGCGTGCTGAAGTTGAAAAAGAGTTGGCCGGTATGGAAGTACAGCTAAAAGAAAGTCTTATGGCTTTAGCCACACGTAAAGAGCAACAAAGCATAGCAAGTGCCAGTAAGTAGGCGTCATTGAAAAATACGTGGAAACACGTTGTTACGTAGCAACTCAGCACGTTGCAGCCTATCCTTTGTACAAAATACGGTGCAAAGATTTGACTACCATGAAAAAAGGCCGTGTAGTAAAATACGCGGCCTTAGACCAATGGCAAACCCAGCGTAAAAATGTATTTTTGATTTTTATGACATAAATTTCAATTTTTAAAATGAAATGTTTTAAAAGAAGTGTAAAAGGGGCATCATTATAAAATTTACGTGGCGCCAAAAAATTTCTTTCAAAGATAAGCTTCTGTCGCAATTAAAGTTTTTTGGAAAGGGGGTCTGGGGGAAAACCT
>CAYJNA010000125.1:0-6585 GCA_964371225.1 uncultured Desulfovibrionaceae bacterium | reverse complement strand
ACTAGGTATTATAGCAGGTGTTCTGGCACAAAACACCGATCTTGGCCTTACTCTTTTTAAACCTTTAGGCGATATTTTTATTCGCCTTATTCGTATGGTGGTGGTGCCCCTCGTATTTTGTACCTTGGTAGCTGGAGCTGCCGGCATTGGTGATACGGCTAAACTTGGACGTCTAGCCACAAAGACTTTACTCTTTTATCTCTTTACCACTTGTGTGGCCGTTGTCATTGGTCTTGGCCTTGCCAACATCACACAACCAGGAGTAGGCTTAAACCTTTCCCTAGACGGCCTCACAGCCAAGGAAATTACCCCTCCTGCGCTTTTAGACACTCTTATTAATCTTATCCCCTTAAATCCCATGGAAGCCATGTCCAAAGGGAATATGCTACAACTTATCGTTTTTGCTGTGGCCTTTGGCTTTGCGGTAAGTTCGCTGGGTGAAAAAGGGAGCAACGTACATCGCTTTTTTGAAACCTGCGGCGACGCCATGGTAAAACTTACCGGTTTTGTTATGCTCTATGCTCCCGTTGGTGTATTTGGTCTTATTGCCTATACAGTAACGCGCCATGGCCTTGAAGTACTGCTTCCCTTGCTCAAAGTCATTGCCATCATGTACCTTGGTTGCATACTTCTCTTCTGCATAGTCTACATACCCATGATCAAACTGTTTATTCGTATTCCCGTCATGCGCTTCCTTAAAGGTATGGCTGAACCTCTTCTTGTGGGCTTTACCACATGCTCCAGCGCCGCCGCATTACCCACCAACATGGCCGCCGCTGAAAAATTAGGCGCGCATCGCTCTGTAACAAGCTTCAGCATGCCCCTTGGCAATACCATTAACATGGACGGCACCAGCCTTTATATGGGTATTTGTGCTATCTTTGTAGCGCAAGTCTACGGCTTGGACTTAACCTTTAGCGATCAGCTTACCATAGTTCTCATGGCAATTATTGCTGCTGTGGGCACCATGGGGGTTCCCGGCGCTGGCCTTATTATGATGAGCATCATATTTGTACAAGTGGGCATTCCTTTAGAAGGTGTAGCCCTCATAGCTGGCGTTGACCGTATCTTGGATATGGCACGTACCCCCATGAACGTCTTGGGTGATGCGTTGGTAGCCATGGGCGTTTCTCGCAGTGAGGGAAATTTCTCTGACGCAAAAGAAAATGCCTCCTAGACACACTTTCATAAATAATGATTAATTAAAGCCCTCTGCGCATACTTGTGCAGAGGGCTTTTCTTTGAACAACGTTCTTAACGCAGTCTCGCGCTCTATGACATTACATCTATGCGCTTGTTTTTTCATGCATACGCAAATTAATGCGCCCGCGTTTACAATCCACATCAAGCACTGTCACACGCACTTTTTGCCCTGTGCTTACAACATCATGGGGATTTTTCACAAAGGTATTGGAAAGCTGACTAATATGTACCAATCCGTCACGATGAACACCAATATCCACAAAGGCGCCAAATTGCGTTACATTGGTAACAATGCCTTGCAATTCCATACCTTCCACCAAGTGCTCTATGGCGGTAATGCCTTCAGCAAAAGTAAAATGCTCATAAGGCGCGCGCGGGTCACGCCCAGGCTTTGCCAACTCTGTCATAATATCACGTAAGGTGGGCAAGCCTATGTTTTCATCCACATAATCACTTAAGCGTAAGCGTTGCCGCGCTTGTTCATTTTGTAATAAATCTGCCACCGTACACTGCACATCCTTAGCCATACGCTTTACCAAGGCATAACGCTCTGGGTGTACGGCTGAGCCATCAAGAGGCTCTTTTCCTTGTGGAATACGTAAAAATCCTGCGGAAAGTTCAAATGCTTTGGGGCCTAAGCGCGGCACTTTTAATAAATCACGACGCGTGGTAAAAGCACCGTTTTCACTGCGCCACTGAATAATATTTTTTGCCAATGCTGGGCCAATGCCCGACACATAACTCAAAAGCTCCCCACTGGCGGTGTTCATATCCACACCCACGGCATTTACGCAAGAAGCCACCACATCTGCCAAGGCTTCTTGTAATGCACTTTGGTTGACATCATGCTGATATTGCCCCACCCCCAAGGAAGCGGGATTCACCTTCACAAGCTCCGCCAATGGATCCATAAGTCTGCGCCCAATGGACACAGCGCCGCGTACGGTAACATCTTCATCGGGAAATTCCTGACGCGCCACTTCTGAAGCTGAATACACTGAGGCGCCGCGTTCATCCACTAAAATAATGGCTATATGTGACGGTAAATCAAGGCTTTTTACAAAGGCTTCTGTTTCACGCCCTGCGGTTCCATTGCCCACTGCAATGGCTTCAATGGCATAACGCTGGCATAAAACACGTACTGTTTCCCCAGCTTTACGTCCTTGCTCTTGCCCCGTTAAAGGAAAAATAACTTCATGATGCAGTAAAGCTCCAAAGGCGTCTAAACATACAAGCTTTGCCCCTGTACGCCAGCCGGGATCAAGGGCAAGGGTGCGCTTGGGCCCTAGGGGGGAAGCTAACAATAAGGTACGCAAGTTGGCTGTAAATACAGCAGTGGCTTCTTTTTCTGCACGCTCACGCAAAGCTGTGCGAAATTCATTTTCTAAGGAAGGAGCCAACAGCCTTTGCCACGCATCTTTAAGAGCTAGACCCACTTCTTGAGCTCCGGCATGCGTAGAAGCTGAAAGCCAGCTTTTTTCCAATTGTGCCACAGCCGCAACATCATCAGGACGTACACGTAAGGTTAAAAAGCCCTCACGCTCACCACGCAAAGCCGCAAGCAACCTATGCGTCGGCATGGAAGAAGCTTGCTCTTGGCGATCAAAATAATCTTGGTAAATGCTGCCACTTTCTTCTTTTCCCTTGCTCACTTTAGAATGTACCATGGCAGAGCGTACAAAAAGACCACGTAGAGCTTTGCGCGTTGCTCCCTCTTCTGCCACATGCTCAGCCACAATATCTCGTGCTCCGGCTAAAGCCTCACTCACATTTGCTACACTAAGCCCCGCTTCTGCAGATATATTCACAAAGCCTTGCGCCATTTTTTCCAAGGCATTTTTCTCCTTGGTATCTCCATCTTGCTGTAAAATTTTTTGAGCAAGGGGTAAGAGACCACGCTCCTTGGCTTTTGAAGCGCGGGTGGTGCGCTTGGGGCGATAGGGTAAATAAATATCTTCCAGCGCACTGAGGCTATTCGCTGCAAGGAGAGCTTTTTCTAAAGCATCAGTCAATTGCTCACGTTCCTGCAAAGCGGCCAAAATGGCATCACGCCGCGCATCAAGAGCACGTAAGCGTTCAAGACTTTGTCGTACATGAGCAAGTTGTACTTCATCTAGCCCACCTGTCATTTCTTTACGGTAGCGCGCTAAAAAGGGAATGGTGGCACCTTCATCCAATAAGGCAATAACTTTAATAATATTTTGTTCTGGGTGGGAAAGTTCCCTTGCAATGCGTTCAGAAAGAGATAACACCATACTATCCTCAAAGCTCCTGTGATGCCAAAGTATTAATAAAAAAGACTCCTGCACAATACATTGCACGGAGGTTTTGAGGCATTGGCACTAGCTAATGCAATCAAAAATAATGAAGATTGAGTATACAAAAAAATGCTCTTCTCTTCAACGAAAGTATATTTACCTATTAAAATAGCCCATTAAAAATAATTTTGCGCAACAAGCACCAAATTTTAGCGAAGAGAGTACATTACATCGCTTTCTACAAATTGTGAAGAGGTCGACATTATATATTTTAAGGCGTAACTATGTTCTTAGGAAGGCGCATAGCATAAAAAACTGTCGCTTGCGCTTATACATATTATTAAAAATTTTATTAATACAATGTGATATTAGCAGTATAAAATTTTTCCAATATATGACAATCAAAAATGAAATTTTGTCAGATAAGCTTCAAGGAAGGAATATTGCTTAAACACCAATTTGTTACGGAGGTAACATGTTAGCTAAAATATCAGCGCAAGAAGCGCATGAAAAACTTACAGCAGGCACAGCCCGCTTTATTGACATCCGTACGCCAGAAGAATTTTCGCAGCTATCCATAGAAGGCTCACTTCTTGCTCCTTTGTCCGTTATTAACTTACAAAATACACAAGGCCATACCGCAGAAGAAGTTATTTTTCTTTGTAGGTCAGGAAATCGCACAGAAAATGCTAACAATACATTACAAGAGCTCTACCCCAATGCCTATGCCTTGGATGGGGGCATTGTAGCATGGCAAAAAGCTGGATTTCCTATCCGCACGAGTAAAACAGCTGTTATTCCGCTTGAAAGACAAGTTTTTATTACGGCAGGGGCTTTGGTGCTTACTGGCGTTTTAGGCAGTTTACTATGGCCACCCGCCCTATTTTTGGCAGGTTTTATTGGGGCTGGGCTTATCTTTGCCGGTGTGTCTGGTTCCTGTGGACTTGGCATGCTACTGGCGAAAATGCCTTGGAATAAAAAATAATTTTTCACTACATACGCAAAGAAGCGACAGCACACACTGTCGCTTCAGACTAATGACAAACCCCATTACGTGGAGTTTGCGCCGCTATTGTCAGCATAGCTGTCAAGCGGAAAGGCACAAAAATCCATCGTTTAACGGCACAAGTGAATTGCGCCTACTCTTGATTTTTGGGTCGCGCTGACTTTGTCAGCACTCTGAGAAGCGACAGCACACACTGTCGCTTCTCCACAATAAAACTTTTCCCTATGAGAAAAGTGTATCTACATACGCCTTGAGCGTCGATGCATTTCTTAACACTACTCTACGTGCCCAGATTTACACATGGTCCATTCCATTTCTTCTCCGGCACTTTCAATATAAACCCAATCTATCGTATAGGTGAGAGAAACTTTTTTTCCTTTGGCATTGGGGCCAAAGAATTTTGTAATGCTTTCTTCATCGCAACTGACCCATATTTCGGCGTTATTATGCTTAATTCCTGCATAAACATAATCCCCTTCTTGCACCCCAAGAAATTCACCATTAACAGTAATAGTTTTAGGATAGCCTTCTTTTGCATGCGCTACCAACGCCCCGCTTGCAAAAATAACCATGAAAACTATTAAAAATGTAAATTTTCTCCACATAGAATATCTCCTCATTATTTGTTAAAATACCATGAACCACAAAACACCTATAAATTGTTGCAACAAGAATACAGTATATAACCAACATAATTATAGTCATTTTAAAAAAATAAACAAGTAATATTGCCACGTAAATTAATAATTTTACCTATTATAACAATATTTTCCAAATTTATTTTAAAACAAAATTTGACTTTAATCACCACTTGACATATTTGGTACAGCACTGTTGGCATGCTTACAATGCACTAGCTCTTTTATGCATGTAAATTAAAATTTTTTACGCGCTTTCTTATGTCCCATTAACATTATAGTATAGAAAATGAACTAAAAATGATAAAATTACTTCTCTCCAGCATTGTTATGCTACTTTGCATCTACCCTTTGGCAAAGGCAAGGAAAAACATCATAACTGAAAATGAATTATATGGTATATTTCTTGGAAATTACATTTTTTATGTACATTACCTTCTTATTCTCTCCATTATTTTATGCCTTGTGCATTATCTAGTTTACCCCATATCTAAAAAAATGCTATTTTTTATCATACCCATATCACTAATACTTATTGGTAGTATAGGGTATTATAATTATAGAAATCCTGCCATAACTACCACAAAAATCACGCTTGCTAAAAAATCCAACATACAAAGTATAAAAATTGCTTTTGTGGCAGATTTACACCTTACCACCACATCTAATAAAAATTTGTTTATAGATATGGTTACCATTATTAATGCGCAAAAACCTGACATCATTCTCTTTGGTGGCGATGTTTTACAAAACAGTCATACAAAAGTGAAAGATAATTACCAAGAAATTTTTTCACAATTAAAATCCACCTACGGCGCCTATACCATTTTGGGAAATCATGAATATTATGGTAATGACGTGGAGGAAAATATAAAATATTTAACAAACCTTGGTATTACTGTTTTAAGAGATGAAGTTTTAAAAATTGATTCCATACATATTATTGCAAGAGATGATATTAGACGAGACTATACAGATGGCGAAAGAAAAAGCTTAGAGGAGCTTTATGCTGAAAATGCTATCTCACATAATGAACCCATTATAGTTTTGGATCATAACCCGCAAAGTATATCAGAAAGTATTAAAAATAAAGCAGACATACAGCTTTCTGCACATACACATGCCGGCCAGTTTTTCCCTTACAATATGATTTTAAAAACAAAATTCCCCAATGCTTATGGATATAAAAAAATTGAAGACTTACACACTATTGTTACCTCCGGTGTGGGCGTAGGTTTTTGGAAAATCGTAGGCCCGTGGCAAATGCCCTACAGATTTGGCACACGCAGTGAAATAACCATGGTGGAAATTGATTTTCGCTAATACGCTTTATAGTCATACCCTTTGTGCATTGTTGCAAAGGGCATGTATTACATACAACTCTTCATAATATAAGCCCTCTGCACAATTACTTTAAAATATAGCTTTGTATCTAAAGTTTGAAAAATTGTTAGAAGTGTAGAATTACATGTGCAGAGGT
>CAYJNA010000124.1:0-6633 GCA_964371225.1 uncultured Desulfovibrionaceae bacterium | reverse complement strand
AATCAAAATTCAGGGAATTGTTCAGAGGTCTTTTTTTTATTATAAATATCAAAAAATACAAATAGATACAATAAAAAACAAGGTTTTTTTCAAGAATAATTATGCAGAGCTTTTCATTGGTATTAAAGCCTTCAGTGCTTTGTTTTTACAGGAAATTTATAAAATGGCGTATATACAAAGACATAGTACAAAGAAAAGCCCTGCATCCTTCATAAAGGAGAATGCAGGGCTTTTTATGCGTGAAAAAATTAATTTTTCTTTAGATTTTCCACAATAGACGTAAGCTCTTGTGCCTGAGCAGAAAGAGATGTCACTGCGTGTGAAGCTTCTTCCATGGCATGACGTGTTTCATTGGCAATATTATTAATAAGCTCAATGGAATTTGTCATTTCATCCATGGTGGCAGCTTGTTCTTCACTGGCTGTAGCAATGCTACGCACGCCACCTGCACTCATTTCAGCCATTTCTAAGATGTCTTGCAAGGCAAGGCCGCTTTCATTGGCTAGGGTAGTTGCCTCTTCAATGCCCTTAACAGCTATATCTACTTGCTTTACATTTTGCTCGGTGCTGTGCTGGATGGCTGTAATGGCATTGGCCACGTCGGTGGTGGAGGTAATAGTTTTTTCAGCCAGCTTACGCACTTCATCGGCAACAACGGCAAATCCGCGTCCAGCTTCACCGGCTCTGGCAGCTTCAATGGCAGCATTAAGGGCAAGCAAGTTGGTTTGGTCAGCAATGTCAGAAATAACGCCCATAACAGTGTTGATGGACTGAGCGTGCTCAGCTAAAGCATTCATATTAGAGCGAAGAGTAATAGATTCTTCGCGTACGCTATTGATGGCATCTTTGCACTTTTGTGTGATTTCAGCACCTGCAATAGCTTTTTCTTTGGTTGTATTGGCAATTTCAGAGCTGTTCAGAGCATTTCTCGTTACATCAATAATAGTGCTGTTCATTTGATCCATGCCGGTGGCTGTTTCTGCAATACGCGCGGCTTGGTCATTAACGCTGAGAGTAGACGTTTCTACCTGTGCAGAAAGCTCTTCAGAAGCAGAAGCTACAATGTGTACAACGCCTTCTAATTGCTTTGCAGCATCCAGTAAACCTTCACGCCTTGCTAAAGAGGCTTTTTCAGCGGCTTCATGGGCAGCTTGTTGTGCAATTTCTGCTTCATCAAGAGCTTTTTGAGCCCTTTGCGTAGCTTCATCAGATTTTATAACAATATCTGCTAAATTGTGAATCATGGTCTGCAACCCTTTGGAGAGTTCTCCCATTTCATCACTACGTTTACCATAAAGGTTAAAGATGTTTTCTTGTTCGTCAGTGAGCTTTAAATTACCTTCACTAACATAAGTAGTAATACCAGCGCCAAGCTTAAGCGGCGTGGCAATACTTCTAGCTACAACAACAATGATAATACTGGTAATAATGGTAATAATGGTGGCTATGATACTTATATCGAAAATAAGCTCAGTACTATCGGCTGTAAGCTCTGCATAAGGTGTGTCAATAACAACGTACCAATCAAAGTCAGGTATATGGGCAAAGTGGCCTACAGACCTTACTCCTTCAAATACAAATTCTACGTCACCCCTTTTTTTGTTTCTAAACTCAGATGTGTGTGACAAAGAAGCTTCATTTACACCAAGAAAGCGTTTATCGTTATCCATAAGAATAGTAAAATCTTTATCGTAAACATAAATACGCATGGAAGGAGTAAGGGAAAGGGTGCCTGTGGTTTTGCGATGTAGTTTTTCAAGATCCACAAGAAAAACCAGCGCGCCATCAATTTCTCCATCCACATAGATGGGGCTGGAAAATAAAGCTGAAAGAGTTTTTGTGGTGGCAGTAACAACAGTGCCTAAGGTATCTTTACCGGTAAGAGCTTGCATGATGGAAGGACGAATAGAAGCATCAAAACCTATAATGGAGGGGTCTGAGTGTGCTGTAACTACGCCTTGATTATTAACGGTGAGTACAGCGGCAAGGTCATCATAATCGGCAAGGAATGTTTTAAAATACGCTGTTATGGATTTTTGTGCAGCCTTAAAATCGTCAGAATCCGGCATTGTTATTTGCAGTTTGGCAAATTCTAAGACTATGGGAGCTTCACTCGTAGAGCTAGCTAAACCACGCATAAAGCTTAAAATGTTACCTAGTTCACTAGCCTGAACCCTTGCTAGCTCTGTAAGCTGTACGTCCGTGGTTTTTCTAAATTCTGTTTTAGCAATTTGGCCGGCCACAATGCCAAGGATGGCTAAGCCAAGTACAGTGGGGAATAAAATGTATAATAACATTTTCTTTAATAAATTAAGCTTCATACGGTCTCCAAGGGCTAAGCGTGTTGATTTTAAGTTTTAGAAGGGGAACTTATGTACGAGTTCCTTGAGTATCCCTATCGTCTACAATGTGAAAAACTTAAGAGAATAGTTATTATTAATTCTCTTTAATGCTAACAGATTATAATTTTCTTTGCTTCTAACGCTCAAGTGCCTATTGTGAGCTCTTGTGCCAAATTTTTAGGCACCGAGAAATTGTCATGGCCTAAAAAATGTGCAGGGAAATCATACAGACGTCATGTGCAAGTATGCTCTTGTGAAGCATATTTACCATACGTGGATAGTAACATATTTTTTTATGATGTTGAAGAGTTAATTTTACGTATGCTACAACTAAAAATTTTGTGTATGCGTATTCCTCATTAATGGAACGCACATTGCATAAAGCAAATATGATGTGCCCTAGAGGATATATTATGCCCACTGTCATATGGTACAAGGGCTTAGTAATTTCGTCAAAAGTCAAAATGGTCAACGTTGTATTTAGTCTGTTGGGTATGAGAGGGCGATGTAAATATCTTATATTTGGAGTCATTTGTATACCAAGGTAAGATATCAATGTGTAAAATTTTATAAGGAGTTTCCATGTTAAAAAAATCTTTGTTTTCTTGTGCGCTTGTAATGTTTTTTGCCGCTTTTTTATGTACCACCGGTGCTGAAGCACGTCCTCATTGGGTAAGTGTTGCTTATTCAGGTTTTTCCATACACAAAAATGCTGACCAAACAGACCCCAGTCAACCAGGGTATTATTTTGCTAAAATAGTAGCCACATGCACCAATAATGGTTCTGCTGTTATTACAGGTTTGTCTAGCCGCAGTATGGGATTTACAGCGCAAGCTTATGAAGGTGCCAATATGGTGGGTACAGCTACAGGCAACATAGCCATAAATCAAGCTTCCACTTTAGATCCTGTACATCCTGGTGAGTCTTTTACCATTACATATTCTGTGCCGGTAATGGCAGTAGATGGTGTGAGCTTGCAGCAGTTTAACAGTAGCTATAATGCAAGATTGCGTAAGTATAGTTTAAAACATAATTTTTCTGTAATAACTCAATAGTTTACTTGTTCAAAGATAGCCTGCATACACTTTTGTCATATGCATAGAATGGTATTATAGCTGAAAAGGCCTTTACTTACGGGTAGGGGTCTTTTTTTTATTGTAGAGTGCGCGTTGAAATACTGCTAAAAATGCCTCTTAGGCGTTATTTTTAGAAATATATATCTAAAAAATATACTTTTGGGTTTTGTGTTTACATGCCAGCACATTTCGTTTATCGCATAGTAGGTAGTGCTGTATAAAATTAATTATTATAATGTGTTGTGCTTTTTTTTAATCGAAAATCTGAGGTGCTAGAACAGGAAAAACTTGTATTTTTTTTTAATATATGTAAGTGTTATTCAACGCAAGTAAACACTCACAAGGTGGCATCATGTGTTTTACCAATTTTTGATTTTACGTGTTATAGGAAGTGTTTGTGCAAGAATTACATATTTCTCCCAACAGCCCCATTTTTCTTCATTTGCAAAAAATGTATGGTAACAGTGCATTAGTGCTCTGTTGCTATGCTGCTAATGGTGAAATATTATATTGTACTGACGCATGCTTAAAGTTTTTTGACGCTTCTTCTTTGAAAGAGTATCAGCGAAACTTTCATAACTATAGCCCTAAATTTCAAATGAACGGAAAGAGCTCAACGGCTTTATGCAAAGAAAATATTGCAAAAGCTTTTAAAGAAAGCGGATACGCATTTCCTTGGGTACATATTTTGCCCAATGGGGAGCAGATGCAAGTTAATTACACATTAACACGCATGGAATGTAAGGGCGTACCTATTATTACCTCAACTATGTTCTATTCTCATGGCTGTACTGAAAGCTTGGGAGAGCTTTATTACAGAGATGAAAATATGCAAGCTTTGTTTGAGACTTCTCCCATGGCGGCCTGTTTGTGGGACGCTTCGAAAAAATTTGTAGATTGTAATGCCAGTCTTTTGGAGCTATTAAATATTAGCAGTAAAGATAGGTATGCTCTTTGTCCAAGTATTTTCCATCCTTTGCACCAGCCCCGCGGAGAAAACTCCACAGAATATGCCGCCACGCTCATGGAGCAAGCCTTGCAAGAAGGCCAAGCAATAGCGGAGTGGGTATGGCTTGATAGCGCTGGTAGGCCTGTGCCTACCTTCATAACTTTGCGTCGTGTAAAGTATGGTAATGCTAGTATGGTGGCAGAATACATTTACGATTTGCGCCCTTTGAGGGAAAGTGAAGCTCAAACTCAAGAAATAGAACAGCGCAATAAAGTGGTACTGGATGCCATGCCTTTAAGCATGTCTTTTTGGGATAAAGATTATAATCTTATTGACTGCAATCTTGCCAGTGTTAATCTTTTTGGCTTTAAAAGTAAGAAAGAATATATGGAGAAATTTAATCAAGTTTCGCCTGAATTTCAACCTGATGGAAAGCCAAGCCTTGAAGCCTTGCATGCTAAATTTGATGAGGCACGCTGTGAAGGTATAAGCCATGTGGAATGGATGCATCAACAGCCTGACGCATCCCTTGTGCCCGTAGATAAAACCTGTGTGCGAGCTACCCATAAAGGTGAAGACGTTGTTGTGACTTTTTCGCGCGATTTGCGTGAAATTTACGCCACTAGAAAAAAAGCGGATGAAGCTGAGCTGCGTAACAAGCTTATGCTTAATGCCATGCCTTTGGGGGTACACTTTTGGGATGAAAACTTTACTCTCATTGACTGTAATGTTGAAGCACTAAAGCTTTTTGGAGCTTGTAGCAAAGAAGCGCATCTGAGCAGTTTTTACCAAAACCTCCCCCCTGTACAGCCTTGCGGGATAAATTCTAAAGAATATATATTGCATTTCCTTAAGCAAGCCATGCAAGAGGGGCATGCGTATTGTGATGAATTTATGTGTTTTGGTGCTGATGCTAAAGAGAGTATGCCGGTAGAAGTTTCTTTTACACGCATTGCTTATAATGATGCCTTTAGCATTGTTTGCTATATTAGAGATTTACGTTCTTTTAAAGCTATGCTTAGCGAAATTCAACAAGTAGAAGACAATTTACGCGCAGCTAAAAATCTTGCCGAAAAAAATGCTGCCGCCAAAAATGAATTTTTAGCTAATATGAGCCATGAAATGCGCACCCCCATGAATGGTATTTTAGGATTGATGCATTTATTGGAAAAAACGTCTTTGCAAAATGAGCAAAATTCTTATGTGCAAAAAACCATACATTCCGCTAAAAATTTATTGCGTATTATTGATGATATTTTAGATTTTTCGCATATGGAAACAGGCAAACTTACCATAGAACCAGCACCCTTTACTTTACAAAGCATCTTTCATGATATGGAAGAATGGTTTGCACCGCGCTGTGTAGAGAAGGGCTTACTCTGGGAAACTGTCTGTCATCAAGATGAAGCGTATTATTGGGGAGATGCCTTACGCATAAAGCAAGTACTTTTCAATATTTTGGATAATGCCATTAAGTTTACAGCGCATGGCGGCATTACTGTGACCGCGGAAAAAGATCAACTCAGTGACACTGAAGTACGTTGTCTTTTTTCAGTACGAGACACGGGTATTGGTATAGATATCGATAGTGCAGAAGATTTATTTTCTGCTTTTATGCAAGTGGATACATCCTTTACGCGCGCTTATGGCGGTACAGGGCTAGGCTTAGGTATTTCATATGGTATTGTTACCATGATGCAGGGAGAAATTTGGGTAGAAAGTAGTCTTGGCGCAGGGGCGACATTCTATGTTTCTTTAGTGCTTCCTTTGGTAAACAAGGAAGAATGTTTTATGGAAGGCGCTACACAGCAGAATGAGATACCGCGTTCGCCTGCACATTTACTTTTAGTAGAAGACAATGAAATCAACCAATTGGTGGCAGAAGAAATTTTATTACAAGCTGGCTATACGGTAGACATAGCGAAAAATGGTAGCGAAGCTTTGGATATGCTTAAGGAAAAATTGTATGATTTAGTTCTTATGGATATTCAGATGCCAGTTATGGACGGTTTGACAGCTACGCTAAGAATTCGTGAGCAAAAAGAATTTGCTGATTTGCCTATCATCGCTCTCTCTGCGCACGCTTTAGAAGAAGATAGGCGCAAGAGTATAGCTTGTGGTATGAATGAACATACAACAAAGCCTATTGAGCCACAAAATCTGTATAGAATTATTGAAGAGTGGGTTGGTAAAAATTCCCAGCATGCCAATTAGTCGACACTGAAAAATTACTTAAATATCAGTAAAAATAGGATTTATAGCTTA
>CAYJNA010000123.1:0-6774 GCA_964371225.1 uncultured Desulfovibrionaceae bacterium | reverse complement strand
TAAATTTTGCCAGAAAACGTATTCCATACGTTTATTTCTGGCAAAATTTATTAAGATTTTTAAGTTATAAATTCTATTCTTACTGACAGTTAAGTAATTTTTCAGTGTCGACTAATTACTCTACTACAAAACATTGTAATGGTTTAGTAAAATCTTTTCAGCTTCCACATTCCAAAGGCCATTGTGCGCGGCCACGCTCTTATGCAACTTAGCAAAAAGCGGATCTGTCTTGCCAAGTTCTTCAAAGTCTTCAATGGCAGTCAGCGGCATATTGATGGGGGTGTAGCTCAAAATCTTTCCGGCATGAATGCTTGGCAATTGAGCCGTAGTGTCGGCCACGGCGTCTAAGCCGCAAATATGGCTCACCATCACTGCGGTATGCAATTTACCTTCTTCGGCAAGTTGAATGGCTTCTTTTAAATCGTTAGTGTTGCCACCGGTGCTGCCTAAAATATGTGTAGACATATAGTGACAATTGTACAAATTAATATTGGCCGTAAAATCTGCCTCTGAAGGGCCAGCAAAGAAATTCATGCAACCGTCAAAGGCCATGAGTTTATCACCAAGCTCGGCTAATTCCTTGATGGGGGCATAGACAAAAACGTCATCATAACCTTTACCTTCAGTGATGTCCAAGAGCTCTTTGTAAATATCGGCACTATTACGCGGATTAATATACACAAGCTCCACACCGTTTTCTGCAGCAAATTCTGGTGTAATCAGGTCTTTGGCACGGGCAATACGGTTATCATCCACATCGGTAACCACCACACGAGCGGGTTTATTGCCGGTGACTAAAGGATATTCAATGGCGCCTAAACCCATGGGGCCACAACCGCCTAGAATTAAGATGTTTCCACCTTCTTTCACGCCCATGGCATGGTCATAATTTTGTTTATTGGTATGGTACATAATATTGTAGCCACCAATAATACAACTCATGGGTTCGCCTAGGGATGCGTCAAAATAGGCTTCTCCATTGTAGTGCAATAAGCAGCCAATTTCCATGACCTCTTGCGGAATAATGCAATAGGTGGCAGCACCGCCAAAAAATTCATAGGAATATCCGGGAGATGCCAAACTTCCTTTGTAATTTAAGGCTGGTTGCAAGGCAAATTTTTCGCCTTCTTTAAATTCGTGTTGCCATTTTTTGCCCACTTTTACAATATCACCTGCAAATTCGTGGCCTATAATAATGGGATTTGTATCTACATTTTGCGGGCAACGCTTATGTGCTTTGCCTTGTCTGAGCAATTTATATGTGGACATACAAATGCTATCACTTATAATTTTTACTAAAATTTCATCGTCTTTAATTTCAGGAAGAGTAAATTCTTCTAAACGTAAATCATCGGCTCCATACATGCGAACCGCTTTTGTGATGGTACTCATAAGTCTCCTTATCGTATTTTCAATTATTTATAGTGAAAAGTCACTTGCTCTTGCAAGTTCATTATAAGTTCTAAAGAGGGCGCTTTAGTTCCCTCTGTGGTGACGGCGCCGGCACTGGCGGCTATGGCAAGGCGCACCATATCTTCTAAGGCATAACCTTGTTCCATGGCATGGGCCACGGCTCCCACCATGCTGTCACCAGCTCCAACGGTGGAGGAGGCTTGTACTTTTAGCGCGGGCGCCACAATGCACTGTGTTGCATTTACAAAGATGGCGCCTTCATGCCCAAGGGAAAGCCCCACAAGCCCCACGCCTTTGTCTTGTATCAACTGTCGGCATAGAGTTATAAGCGTATCGAGGCTGACATCTTCAGTATTTTCTTGGTGAAAATAGCGTAAGAGCTCTTCCTTATTTGGCTTTACAAAGTCTGGCGCAGCATCTAGAGCCTGTGCAAAGGCTTCGCCGTCAGCATCCACAAATACGCGGGCGCCTTGAGCCTTGAGGCTTTGGCTAAGCTTTTTATAAAAGTCAGGTTCAGCCCCTGCATGCATACTCCCAGCAAGTACAAAAAGACTTTGGGGATTATGCTGTGCATAGCCTAAAAGCTGCTCTAAGAGCTGATTTTCTTCTGTTTTTGTAACCAGTATACCAGGGTCATTGACTTCGGTTATGCCATGCACTTCATCCAGCAATTTAAGATTGATGCGTGTACTACCTTGCACATGCACAAAATTATGCGTTAAGGCCAGTTGATCTAGCATGGATAAAAGCGCATCGCCCGTACTGCCCCCCACAAATCCGGTGGCCAGTGACGTTCCTCCAAGGGCAGCTATGAGCTTAGAGACATTAATACCTTTACCCCCTGCATCAAGTTCGCTTTTTTGGATACGATTAAGCCCCCCGGCCACCAAGGGTAAAATGGTGGCCGTTTTATCCAGAGCAGGATTAAGCGTGACAGTGATAATCATACTTAGCCTATGAAAAGTTCTAAAATCTTTTCTTTAGTAGCGTTGGCCACAAACTCTTCTACCTGACTTTCTTCTTCGAGTTTTTCCACAATATTTTGTAAAATTTCCAAATGTTCCTCACCGATGGCGGCAATGCCTACCACTAATTTCACATTTTCCTCATCCCATTGAATGCCCTCTGGGTAGGTAATAACGCATATGCCTGTTTTTTTAATGTGACAGGCCGCATCTTTTTCTGCATGAGGAATGGCGATGAGGTTGCCAATGGCCACGGAAAAGCTTGCATCTCTGGCAATCATACTTGGCACATAGGCTTCTTCCACTGCGCCGGCTTGAACCAACATGGCGCCGCAACGCTTGATAGCATCTTCTTTTGATTCCTTAGCCTGACCTAAAATAATGTTTTCTACTGTAAGCATAGTGTTTTCCTTATATTATTTTTTATATACAATACCGTCTTCCATATAAAGCTCTTGCAAAAGAACATCATATTCCGGAGCATTTAAGAAATTGCTGATGAGCACCAAATGCGCAGTGGCATTGGCTTGTGCTGCACGTTCACCCAATTGTTTATGTGTTACCACAATATCAGCATCAGCAGGGATTTCACTCACCGGTGAGTGTTTTACCTCAATGCCTTCAAATCCAGCAGTGCTGAGCTTTTTGCGTAGTTTTGTAGCGCCCATGGCAGAGCTACCCATACCTGCATCACAAGCAAAAATAATCTTTTTGATGATGCGAGCACTCTCTGCTTGGGCTTGCTGTTGTACGGCGTCACCTGCTGGCGCGCTGGTTTCGCTTGCTGTACCCTTGGCATTGGCCTTCATATCTTGCATCTTTGCAGTGGCTTCAGCCATGGAGTCTTCATCTTCGCCGTCTTTAGCAAAGGTTTTTAGTAAAATTATGGATAAAGCAAAGGTCACCACTGCTGATAAAGCAATACCTGTTATGTTAGCAAAATAGGAACCTGCTGGCGTCATCAAGAGCTCTGCAAAAATACTTCCCGGAGCCGCAGGGCCAGTAAGCCCGCCACCCAAAAGACCAATGGTAAAAACACCCACCGAACCACCGGCAATCATAGCTAGTATGAGGATGGGGTTCATGAGTACAAAGGGGAAGTAAATTTCGTGAATACCGCCAAAGAAGTGAATTATGGCAGCGCCGGGGGCACTGTTTTTGGCAGCTCCTTTTCCGACAAGCATATAGGCCAAGAGCAAACCGAGACCGGGACCAGGGTTAGATTCAATCATAAAGAAGATGGACTTGCCAGCTTCTGCCACTTGTTCGGCACCTAAAGGAGTGAATACACCGTGATTTATGGCATTATTAAGAAAAAGTACCTTAGCCGGTTCCACTAAAATAGATGTGACAGGAAGTAAACCATTGTTCACAAGCCAGCTTACGCCCGCACCTAAAGCGCTGGTGCAAGTCTCTACAGTGGGGCCAATACCATAAAAAGCAAGAATCGCTAAACCAGAGCCCAAAATGCCAGAAGAAAAATTATTTACCAGCATTTCAAAGCCGGCAGGGATTTTCCCTTCCACTAGTTTATCAAAGGTTTTTATAACATAACCGCCAAGGGGGCCAACAATCATGGCTCCAAGCAGCATGGGAGTAGAGGGCGCCCCCATAATAACCCCAAAGGTGGCCACAGCACCTACAACGCCGCCACGTACATCGTGCAGCGCCTTACCGCCGGCAAAACCAATAAGTATGGGTAATAAATAGGTAAGCATGGGGCCCACAAGGGCAGCTAATTCTTTATTGGGCCACCAGCCCACAGGAATAAATAATGCCGTAATAAGCCCCCACGCAATGAAAGCTCCAATATTGGGCATGACCATGCCACTTAAAAAACGGCCAAATAACTGAATCTTTTTTTTCATATTTGTTACTCCAAATATATTCTTTAGTATCTTTTTTATATAAATTTGTAATTTTTCCTTGACAAAAAGGATATAATATAAAAATTTTTCTAAAAATAAGAGGTTTTATAATGATATATGACCAACATGTACATACCTTTCTTTCCAGTGATTCCAAAGAAACATTTGAAAATTATCTCCTAAAAGCTCAAGAGCTAAATTGCACTCATTTTGTAAGCACCGAGCATTTAGACTTGTCCTGCATTTCGCTTGGTAAGGATGACATGCCGGATTTGGCCTTACAAAAAAGTATCTGTCAAACATTACAACAAAAATACCCCATACACATTTTACGCGGCATTGAGCTTGGGTATAAGTTTTCGCGTCTTAAGGATATAGAGCATATCGTAAATACCCAAGACTTTGATGTTATCATCATGTCTGTACATGAGGATGAACATGTTGACTGTGTGAGTCCTGCCTTTTTAGAGCATCGAAGCCCCGATGAAGCCTATAGTGCTTATTTAGATATTTATATCCATATGTTAAAACATTGTTCTTGCTTTGACATTGTGGGGCACATTGATTTTCTTTTGCGCTATATGGAGCCTGTGTGCCTTGAAAAACATCAAAGCAAGCTTTGTACGCTTTTTCAACTCATTATAGAGCAGGATAAATGCCTTGAATATAACACTAGGTTTTTATATAGGCACAGCAATAGCCATATTTTAAAGTATCTTTTTTCTTTGTATTATAGGTGCGGTGGCAAAAAAGTGAGCCTTGGCAGTGACGCCCATAATACGCACGATTATTTGGCGTCTTTTGATGAGGCAAGACACATGCTTAAAGGTATTGGCTATGGCTATGCCTGTACCTACCAAAAACGGAAAGAGACTTACATTCCGCTTTAAAGCCTATGCTGCTTAACTTTCTTTAATCAACGTGACTCCATTAACTTTGAGATATTTTCTCTCGTAAAGGTAAAACAGCCGATGGGGTTACCGAAAGCTCATCAAGCCCAATTTCGTTAAAAAATTCTGTTAATTTAGTGTCATAGGAGAGCTCTCCGCAAATGCCGGCCCAGATGCCATTGGCGTGGGCATTGTCACATACCATCTTAATCATACGCAAAATAGCCTCGTGATGTGTGTCGACAAATTCAGCAATGCTTTCATTTTGTCTATCTGCGGCAAGGGTATATTGAGTAAGATCATTGGTACCCATACTAAAGAAGTCCACCTCTTTAGCCAGTAAGTCACTAATCATCACTGCGGCGGGTGTTTCAATCATAATACCCACAGGAATATCACCCTTAAACGCAATACCTGCACTGCTAAGCTCAGCCTTTACTTCTTCAATAATGGCCTTGGAGCGGCGCACTTCTTCCACTGAAATGATCATGGGTAACATAAGATAGATATTACCGTGACACGCAGCGCGATAGATGGCGCGCAGTTGTGTTTTAAAAATTTCAGGCTGTGTCAGGCAAATACGTATGGCGCGCATACCCATGGCAGGGTTTTCTTCTTTGGGAAGCTTAAAATAATCTGCTTGTTTATCTGCGCCAATGTCTAAGGTGCGGATAATAACAGGTTTATCTCCCATCTTTTTTGCCACGCTGCTATAAGCTATATATTGTGTTTCTTCGCAAGGATAGTCCTTACTTTCAAGGTAGAGAAACTCACTTCTGAAAAGGCCAATGCCCTCAGCATCATTTTCAAGCACAGCCTTCACATCGGCAGCGCAGCCAATATTGGCATAGAGTTTTATTTCACGTCCTGATTTTGTAAGGGTTTTCTTTCCTCTAAAAGACTCCAAGCGATCTTTTTCTTCTTTTTGAGACTGAAGCTGTTCTTTTTTTAGTGCTAATGTCTTTTCGTCCGGATTAATGATAACAGTGCCTTCTTCTCCATCAATAATAACAAGAAAATTATTGTACTTATTATCTAATGATTCTTTAAGGCCTATAACAGCAGGCAAGCCCAAGGTACGTGCAAAAATAGCTGTGTGCGAATTATTACTCCCTTCTGCGGTAACAATGCCAAGCACCTTATCTCTGTCAAATTGAGCGGTTTCACTTGGCACAAAGTCCACACCAGCATAAATATAAGCACCTTCATGGCTGTCTAAACTTTGCTTGTTGAGCAAAATTTCCATGACGCGGCGTGAAATATCAAGTACATCCAAGGCTCTAGCCTTCATGTACTCATCATCCATTTCAGCAAACATTTGTGAAAATTGCTTGGCAGCTTGACTTACAGCAAAAGTCGCATTGGCTTTATTGGTAATAATTTCTTGGGTAATGGCTTCTCGAAAGTCTAAGTCATCCAGCATCATTTGATGCACTTCAAAAAGTGCAGCATTTTCTTCGCCAAGTTTTTCTGCTGTTTTTTGAGCAATTATGCCCAATTGTTCTATGGCTTTTTCTCTAGCTTTTTCAAAGGACGCGAGCTCTTCTTCCACATTTTCAATGGCATAAAACTGTACATCTAAGTCTAATTGTGAAGGAAAATAGATGTTTCCAATAGCAATACCTTTTGAAACACCTT
>CAYJNA010000122.1:0-6781 GCA_964371225.1 uncultured Desulfovibrionaceae bacterium | reverse complement strand
ATGGCACCGCAAAGAAACATCCCCATGGGTGCTGCTTTGCCCTTTATGCCCTTCATTCCTTCTGCACGCTAAGTGTTAAGGTACGAGAAATAAAGCATGAATAAAGAAACATTAGTCCAAGCTGTGCTGAACGGCGGGATTGTTGGCGAAGGCGGGGCTGGGTTCCCCGCCCACGTCAAATACAATGCCGCAGCCGATACAGTTATAGCCAATGGTTGTGAATGTGAGCCGCTCTTACACAGTGACCATCACGTTATGGCACATCACACAGAGTCCATGTTACGCGGTTTGCGTGCCTTGGGTGATGCTGTGGGTGCCAAGCGTACGGTGCTGGGTCTTAAGAAAAAGCATACGGATATTATCCCTATGTTGCAGCAAGCGGCTAAAGCGTATAATATTGAAGTTTTCTTGTTGGATGATTTTTATCCAGCAGGGGATGAGCAAATTTTAGTACGCGAAGTAACCGGTCTTTCTGTGCCCCCCTTGGGAATTCCTTTACAAGTGGGTGTGGTGGTTGCCAACGTAGCCACCCTTATGCACGTGGATGAAGCCCTTCAAGGCAAACCCATCATGACCAAAACCATTACCGTTACCGGTGAAGTACGTAATCCTTCTGTGCTTAACGCGCCCATCGGTACTTCCATGATAAGCTTACTTGACGCTTGCGGCGGTGCATTGCCTGCCCGTCCGGTATTTGTGCTTGGCGGCCCCATGATGGGTAGAGTTGTTGTTGGTATGGAAGCACTTTCAAAAGAAGTGGTTACCAAAACCAGCGGCGGTCTTATTGTGGTGCCTGAAGGCCATCACTTACATAAAAATGCCACACTGGAACCAAGCTTTATGCGTCGTCGTGCAGCTTCTGCTTGTATTCAATGTCGCATGTGTTCAGATATGTGCCCACGTAATCTTATTGGGCATCCTTTTGAAACACATAAAGTTATGCAAGCTTTTGCTAGCAATATGGAGCTTTCCAGCCCACAAGGTGCTACAGCCATGATGTGCTGTGAGTGCGGGGCTTGCGAGCAATTTGCTTGCCCCATGGGAATGAGCCCACGTCGTATTAACCAAGTGGTTAAAGCAGGCATGCGTGCAGGTAAGATTACTTATGAAGGCACGAAAGAATTGCGTGAATCCGCCACTGCCATGCGCGAATTCCGTAAAATTCCTTCAAAACGCCTTGCAGCTCGCATTGGCATTTTGCCATACCTTTACTTGCAAACACCTTTCCTTGGTGAAGTAAAGCCCAAAGAAGTGCGTATTCCTTTGCATCAGCATATTGGCGCACCTTCTGTGGCTTGTGTGCAAGTGGGTGCTAAGGTTGCTGCCGGCACTCTTATTGGCGATATACCAGACAAAGCCCTCGGGGCTAAGATACATGCAAGCGTAAGTGGCACTGTTGTTGCAGTAGACACACACGTGACCATAGCTGCGGAGTAAATATGATAGACTTATTACAAGGTGGTGCCGTGGGCATGTTGGAGTTCACCAGCATTGCCGCCGGCATGGAATCGGCAGACATCATGGTGAAGACCGCCGATGTTTCTCCCATATTCTTTAAAACCGTATGTCCGGGTAAATTCATTGCTGCGGTAACCGGTAATGTGGCCGCTGTAGAAGCTGCCATTGCCGCCGGACGTGAAGTGGCTCCTGAGACTGTGGCTGACGGTTTTGTTATTCCCAATATTCATGGTGATGTTGTGGCTGCCATGGGCGGCTGTATACAATTGGCAGAACGTGCTGCCCTTGGTATAGTGGAAACATTTTCCGTTGCCGCATCTGTAAAAGCTGCAGACGCTGCGGCCAAAGCTTCTAATGTACAGATTTTAGATGTACGTACAGCTCTTGGTCTTGGTGGCAAAGCTTTTGTGCTCATAGGTGGTGACGTGGCGGCAGTGCAATCTGCCGTGGATGCCGGTGCATACAGCGCCGGTCAAGAAGGCCTCTTGGTGCGCACCACGGTTATACCGCGCCCCAGTGATGCTTTCTTTGAGCAGATTATCTAAGCCTGTCTAAGGAGATAGAAGCATGAGTGATTTAGCACAAGGATATGTTGAAGTAACCGGCTATGTAGCCGCCATTGAAGTGGCTGATGCCATGGCAAAAGGCGCTGACGTAGTCATCAAACGTGTTCACAAAGTGGACGGTCCCATTGTGACTGTTATTTGTGAAGGCGACGTGGCCGCTTGTAAAGCTGCTGTGGATGTTGCTTGCTCTTTGGCTCAAGCCAAGGGAACTCTTATTACCAGTTGTGTCATTGCCCGTCCGGAAAATGGCAACCGCTTGTATGAGTGCCTTGACGCCATCAATGCCAAAAAAGCCGCAAAAAAGGCCGCTAAGGCTGCTGCTCGTGCTGCACGCATGGGTAAAGCACCTGCTCGTCCTGCCGCTGCAGCTAAAAAATAATATAAGTAAAGTATCAGAGCGAGCATAATGAGAGAACTTATTACAGCACAAAACATTGCTGACGCTAGAAGGGCGGGACAACAACATATTGTTGTGGCGCCCAACGCTTTGATTACGCCACAGGCCAAGGATGATGCTAAACAGTATGGTATATCCATACTCTTTAGAGAAGAGGCTCCTGCTCCGGCACCTGTTCAGGTATCTGTACCTGTTGCTTCGCCTGCTCCAAGTTTTGGGCAGAGTGTGCAAGCTGGGTATGCTGGGCAAAGTTATGTACAGCCAAACTATACTCAAGGGTATAGACCGCTGTATGCACCGGAACCTTTATCCCAACCTTTGCAGCAAAATAGGATAGTGATGAATACAAATAATCCCAATAATGGTGTGGCACCTGCATGGGCAGCACCTGTGATACCCTTTGGCAACAATGCGCAAGGTTTTGCTCAGCCTCAAGCTGCAGCACCAAACCCTGCAGAAATTGCTGCTCAAGTGGCTGCACAATTACAGCAATTACTTGGTAATAACGCTGCTTTGCAAAGCACAGTGTCACAAGTTGTTTCTGAAGTTATGGCCGGTCAGGCGCCTGTAGCCGGTGGTTGCGCTTGCGCTCCCGTGGCTGGTTCCATTGACGGTGTTGATGTTGTTCCTTTCCAAACTGCCTGCCCTAGTGGTTCTGTGCAAGGGGAAGTGAGCATTGAAGAAGCGCTTTTACCCGGTGCCACTGGCCCCGGCGTAACTCGTTTTTCTTGGGCTAACACTGCCTTAGAATGGACATTTGCCCATGATGAAGTGCTTGTGGTAACCAAGGGTACAGTGCAAATTTCTCAAGCTGGCGCTAGTATTAGTGTTGGCACTGGGGGCGCTGTGCGCGTACGCAAGGGAACCAGCGTGACTCTAACAGCTCAAGGCGAAGCTTGCTGCTTATCCAGCTCTTGGCCTGCCTAAGCGTTTTTTCAGGAGAAAATAATGAACTTCATTACAGAAGAAGATATAAGAGCACGTAATGTTAATGCTGGTGGAGTACTTGTGCTGGCCGCAGGAGAAAGATTAACTCCTTCTGCCGCTGAGTATGTCAACCAAAATCGCATTCAAGTGCAAAACAGCCAAGGTGCATGTGCCAGTACTCCTTCCGTAGATTGCGGTTGTGGTGAGGCTCCTAAAGCAGTAGCCTCTGTTGCCAAGGGTGGCGCCAGTGCTCCTGAAGCATCTTGCACCAAAGCTTCTGATGCCTCTTGCCATGAGCTCACCTTCCTTGAGCAAGGTGTTCAAGTGCCAAAAAATCATCCTGCCGTGATGATGCGTGGTAAATTAGATAGCTTACTTGCGCAAATTGTGCTTGTACAAACACAATTTGACCCTAAAGATAGAAGACCTGCTTTCTTAAAGCAATGCCTCGAAGATTTACATGCTTGGGTTATGCTTACCCTTCGCGGTGAAATGACCGGTGAAACTGTAAGCCCCAAGGGCATGGGTGGCATGGATGTAGCCACATTACATGTGATTTCTCGTGAACCTAAGAAATATCTTGGTCTTGAGCACATGGCTGCGCACGGTTCCATGGGCGGCAATGTTGGTTTGCTTAACTGGCTTCGCGCTTCCGTGCGTGAAGTGGAAGTGGTAGCTGTATCTTGCAGCCGCAATGCCGATGTGCTTGCTTCGTTAAACCGTTTAAGCTCTGCCTTATATGTGCTTATGCTCTTAACCTATGCAGCTGAGCAAGGTATTGATCTTGCCAAAGTAGGGAAGGCATAATGCAAGAGGCACAAGGTAACGTTAAGGGTAAACCCTTTTCTCTTTTGGGACGTTGCATTGAACTTTGCTCTGCAAAACCTGCCAGCCTTGTTTTCCCTGATGGGGAAGACAGCCGCGCGGTGGAAGCCGCTGTACGCTTGCAGGAAGAAGGTTTAGGCGACGCTCTGTTATTGGGTCGTCCTTTTGCTGTGCGCGCACTTTTACGTGACGCCATGGAAAAAGTAGGTCATGTGGGTAAAAGCGTTAACTTACGTGTGCTTGACCCTGCATCTCCCACCATGGTAGAGCGTAATACGGCTGAGTTCATGCAAATTATGCGTGATAAAGGCAAAAGCATCAATGAAGATGAAGCTCGTGCTTTCATGTCTACCGGCCCCGGTGCTGGTGCCATGATGGTACGTCGCGGTGAAGTAGAAGCCGGTGTGGGCGGAAACATTTCCTCCACAGGTGATATGATTAAAGCAGGCTTGCGTGTTATAGGCATAAGACCTGGCGGAAAAACCATATCTTCCTTCTTCTTCATGCTAGCGCCTATGGCCAGTTATGACCACCGTCAAGTGCTTGTTTTTGCAGACTGCGGTGTTATTCCTGTGCCCACAGATGAGCAATTGGTAGACATAGCCACAGACTCTGCCGACCAATTTCAGCTCATGACCGGAGAACAAGCCAAAGTAGCCATGTTATCCTTTTCCACCAACGGAAGCTCAGCGCATCCACGTGCTAAGTTTATTAAAGAAGTGGTGGCAAAAGTGCGTGCGGCACGTCCTGATATCATCGTTGACGGTGAATTACAGTTTGACGCAGCCATGGTTCCTGAGGTAGCACAACAAAAGCTCAAAGACAGCCCTGTGGCTGGTGAGGCCAATGTTCTCGTATTTCCTTCACTGGAAGCCGGTAACATTGGATATAAAATTGCCCAACGTCTTGGAGGCTATACGGCCATTGGCCCGCTTCTCCAAGGTCTTAATGGGTGCTGGCACGATCTTTCGCGTGGTTGTAGCGCAGAAGATATATATCAAGTTTCTCTCATTGGCGCCGCACTTAACCGTGCTCAAGCCCATAAGGGATAATACTTTACGGTTTTTTGGCTTCGGCCAAACCACATAAATAATAAACGTCTTATTTAGACATAATCAAGGAGATGTAAAATGGATGCACTCGGTTTAATCGAAACAAAAGGTTTAGTTGGTCTTATTGAAGCTGCTGACGCTATGGTAAAAGCTGCTCGTGTGACCCTTATTTCTTACGAGCAAATCGGTGGCGGCCTTGTTACTGCCATGGTTCGTGGTGACGTAGCTGCTTGCAAAGCTGCTGTAGACGCTGGTGCTACTGCTGCTCAACGTGTTGGCGGCGAAGTTATTGCTGTTCACGTTATTCCTCGTCCTCATGCTGATCTTGAAGCAGTATTTCCGCTTCAAGCGAAGTAGTTTGAGGTAAAAACCAAAGCATCCTTCCTACACTAATTTTATAAAATAAAATTAGTGTAGGAATGGAAAGCGCTCTCGCTTTTTTTGGGTGCTCTTTCAACTAAAGCGAAAAGCGAAGGTACTTATGGAAATAGGAAAAATTTCCGGACAGGTAGTCTCCACAATTAGGGCTAAAGAAATGCCCCACAATGCACTGCTCTTGGTGGACATTTTAGATAAAAATGGCCAACCCACAGGACAGACCGATGTGGCCATTGATGTTATTGGCGCCGGTGAAGGGGAAATCGTTGTGCTTGCACGCGGTTCCTCAGCTCGCAAAGTGGTAAACGATATGGCTCCCGTTGATTTAGCCATAGTCGGGATTGTGGATCAGCTCTCAAGTCGTGGACAAACACTGTTCTCTAAGACAGGTAAGGAATAAAAATGCAGTCACAACAAGCAATGGTAGAAAGCATTGTTTCTGAAGTTATGCGTCGCATGGGCGGAGCAGCAGCACCTAGCGCTGCCACTCCTGCTGGCGAAAAAGGCGACTTCGGTATTTTCGAAACCTTGGATGCTGCTGTAGCAGCTGCACAGCAAGCATATCCAAAAATCAGAACCTACGCCATGCGTGATAAGGTTGTTGCCGCCATGCGTAAAGCTGGCGTGCAAGAAGCTCGCATGTTGGCTGAAATGGCTGTTTCCGAAACAGGCATGGGCCGCGTAGATGATAAAATTGCCAAGAATGTTCTCGAAGCAGAGCGCACTCCTGGTACAGAAGTGCTCGTTCCCACCGCCATCACTGGCGATGCTGGCATGAGCCTTATTGAAAATGCTCCTTGGGGCGTAATTGCATCTGTTACTCCATCCACCAACCCTGCTGCCACCGTTATTAACAACGGTATCAGCATGATTGCTGCTGGTAACTCCATTGTATTTTCTCCGCATCCAGCTGCTAAACGTGTTACACAAAAAGCTATTCAAGTACTTAACAAGGCTATTTTCGAAGCTACCGGCATCGAAAACCTTATGGTATGCGTACGCGAACCATCCATTGAAGTTGCTACAAAGCTCTTCTCTTACCCTGGTTTGAATCTTCTTGTTGTAACCGGCGGCGAAGCTGTAGTTGAAGCTGCTCGTAAACACACCACCATGCGTCTTATGGCTGCTGGTGCAGGTAACCCACCTGTTGTTGTTGACGACACAGCTGACCTTGCTCG
>CAYJNA010000121.1:0-6817 GCA_964371225.1 uncultured Desulfovibrionaceae bacterium | reverse complement strand
CTAGAAATTCTATTTTTACTGACAGTTAAGTACTTTTTCAGTGTCGACTATTTAAATAAATAGCCGTATTTTACGGATAAACCGTCAGTTTGTTCTATAATTTTAGCGGCCACAGCGTCTATATCTTCGCTACTCAATACATTAACTTCCTGTGCCAAAAGATAGCCTAAATGGCTTTCGCTTTGGCTAAAAACCCATAAAAGGGAATATACCGAACCCACATGTGGGCGATCGGTAAATTCAGCTTTGGAAGTGAGAATAAGGCGTATCTTAGGAGCGCTTTTTTCATTGAGCTCAAAAAGATTGCTGGCATTAAAAAGTTCTTTAAGGCGTGTAGAAAGCTGTGTGCCAATGGTGTCTGTGCCTTCATGGCTAACAGAAACTTGTGTACTGCGAGAAACAGCTTTGGCAGGGGTGTTGGCCTTGGCTTCACCCGCTTTAGGTGCTGCTGCTACGCTTTCGCCTGTAGAGAAAGGGGACACAGTCCAAAAGGCAAGCATGAGTAAGAGGGTGCCCATGAAAGAAAATTTTTTTCGCATATGCGCTCCTTTTTGAAAAATGTATGCAGACACGTTTTTAAGCCTTGATTAGTTAAAAACCACTTTCTAAAGGTGGCCAAATGAAGAAGGCTTCATCACCGGTCATATTTTGTGCCATGGCTGCCTTGGGCTGCGATGAAGCTTGCACATGTACTTGTCTTTCATGGCAAGAAACTCGTCCTGCGGCTATCCATTGAATAACCTGCGGAAAAAGGCGATGTTCCATGGCTTGGATGCGTTTTTGTAAAGAATCTGACGTATCTTGAGGTAAAACAGGTACAGCAGCTTGCGCAATGATGGCGCCGCCATCTACTTCTTCATTAACAAAATGTACCGTACAACCAGACATTTTAACGCCATAACTTAGGGCATCGGCTGCACCGTGTGCCCCCACAAAGCTGGGTAAAAGCGCAGGGTGTACATTGATAACTTTATTTTCAAAGGCCTGCAAAAAAATGGGTGTTAAAATGCGCATATACCCCGCCAATACTATGAGCTGTGCGCCGCATTCTTGTAAAGCTTGTACAAGGCGCGCATCAAAACTTTCTCTATCGGGAAAAGCTTTATGGTCTAGTTCTAAGGTGGGGATGGAAAATTTCTGTGCCCTTTCAAGCACCTTGGCGCCGGGGCGATTGCTAATGACAAGACTTACCTTGGCATCTATGAGGCCGGATTCAATTTTTTCAAATATGGCCTGAGCATTGCTTCCACTGCCGGAAGCCACTATGGCAATGTTTAAGGGCATTCTGTCTACTCGTACTGCTCTAAATGATTTATGAGGAAAAGCGTATGGGGGCATGCGCGTGAAGATGCGCCATGGCCGCCACAAAAACAATGAAAAAATACTAAAAAAAAGGCTGATAAAAAGCAACTTTTTATCAGCCTTTTCGTGGAAAGCTTTTAGCCTATTTTTTTAATAAGAGCTTCAGCAACGTTTTTACCAAGCTCGTGGCAGCTTTTAAGCATATCATGTGTGGGGCCCCACTGTTGCTTGATAGGATTGCCCACCATGTCCATACCCATGGAGGCCAGCCATTCGTGTACTATTTTGGGGCTTTCGCCAGACCAACCATAGGAGCCAAAGGCTGCACCTACGCGGTTTTGTGGGCGTAGTCCTTTCATGTACGTGAGCATGGAAGCCACATAGGGTAATACATTGTTATTATGCGTAGGACTACCCACAATAACAGCGCCGCAATCGGCCAATTCTGTCATAACTGCACTATGGTGATTGTGCTTTAAGGACATAAGACGAATGGGAACACCCATTTCTTCAAGGCCGGAGCCAATGGCCATGGCCATTTTCTCCGTGGTGTGCCACATGGTGTCATAGACAATGAGAGCGCGCTTTTGTGTTTTTTGTAAGGCCATATCTTTATAGGCGTTAACAATAAAGTTTACACTTTCTTCACCGCGGTGAATAAGCCCATGGTCAGGGGCTATCATGTCAATTTCAAGGCTACCCAAAGTTTCAATGGCTTTAAGCACTTGAGGAGAGAAGGGCAGAACAATATTGTAATAATATTCTTTCACAGCTTGCAACACTTGCTCACGGCAAAATTCATCGCCAAAGCGTTGTGTGGAGGCAATATTTTGTCCAAAGGCATCATTGCTGAAAAGAACTTTATCTTCTGCCACATAGGTCACCATGCTGTCAGGCCAGTGCAGCATGCGTGTTTCTACAAAATGTAAATTTCTTTGCCCAATATTAATAACATCGCCGGTTTTCACAGCTTGTAAAGGCCAATTTTTAGAAGGATAATAGCCTTCTAAAGATTTCATACCCATGGTGGAGACGAAAATCTTTTCAGGCTTGCAACGCTCTACCACTTCAGCCAAAGCGCCAGCGTGGTCAAGTTCCATATGATTGCAAATGAGGTAGTCAATTTCTTCTAAGGGGCAAATCTTAGCAAGACGGCAGAGCATGGTGCCTGCGCTATGGTTGGCCACAGTGTCTACCACAACTTTTTTGGTATCATTAATCATATAGGCGTTGTAGGTGGAACCACGAGGAGATAAAGAGTAGCCGTGAAAATCACGGTTATCATAGTCAACGGCGCCAATCCAATAAATGTCTTTTTTAATTTCAACTGGTTGCATTTTCTTCTCTCTTTAATACGCTTCTCTTTATAGGAAATGTTCCAGAAAAGCTTGGAACTCGCCCTTGCTCCATGCAAGGTGTTGTAGTAGCGCGTAAAGGCAGTATAATACATACTGCCTTTACGTAATGAATATAATTTTTAGCTTGGGCTAAAGTTGCTCTTGTCTACGCCACAAACGGGGCAAGCCCAATCTTCTGGCAAGTTTTCAAAAGCAGTGCCTTCAGGTGCATGAGGTGGGTCACCTGCGGCGGGGTCATACTCGTAACCACAAACATCACATGTATACTTTTGCATAAAAACCTCTCCTTTTGTTAAGATTTCCAAAGGCCATGAAGGTTGCAATGTTCACGAGCTGTCACAGTGTCAGCTGTAATGCAAAATTCAGCTTCAGGGGCTTCACCTGGCTTTAAAAACTTGGTGTAGCTTACGCCGTCAGCAATAAGTTCAATCCACTCAATAAAATGCTTTTCTTCCATGGGGTGTGCAACGCTACCTACGGTAACTTTATAACCTTGAGCTGTCTTTTCAATAACGGGCACGTGTTTTTCTTGGGCTGCATCGGTTACGCCCTCTTTAAGATGCTTCATCTCTTCACCGCAACAAGCAAGAGCGGGAACGCCGGCGCGTGTGATTTCAACAATATTACTACATTTAGTACAGGCGTACATTTCAAGAACTTGTGTCATAATATCCCTCTTCTGTTGAGTTTTGTATACATACAAGACCATGGAATGAACCACTGTGTAGGTCTTGTGAACTTAAACCATTATTAAGCTATTAGGCTTGCGCCTTCACGGAAAACTACAGTAATTTCATAGAGCTGTCTAGCTTTTTTTGAAAAAACTCAATAAGTATAGATAGCTATATTTATTAGGAATAATTATCAATTAGTGGTTTTTTTTCTTCGTACCCCTAAAATATTAGGCAAGGCCACAGCCACAGAACCCAGCAACACGTCAGCAGGGTGGCGACCACCCCAAAAGGTACTTTCATTGTTTTGGCGTAAGACCATTCCTGCTTGCGCGCCGCCTTCCACATACATTACAGTACGTACATCCAAGGGGAGGCGTAAAAGCTCTTGGGCAAAAGTATAGGCTTCTATGGGTTGGCGGCAATGGAGGAATAAAATATTGCCTTGGCCATCTTCACCCACGGCGGCAATGGAGTGTTTTTGTCCGCCTTTGGACCATAAAATCTCTCTATTAGAGTTGATGAGCCGAAAATTTTGTATAACTATAGCATAGTCATCAAGTGTTTCTAAGGTATTAGGTTGATCTTTTTCCAATAGCTTAGCGGGGGCTAAATGTGTTTTGGTGGGTTCTGCCAAAAAGAAAGCTCCAAAAGACTTGGCAATATGCTTATTATTTTGATGCGTACCACTGCGCATATAGCCGGTGCTGGTACGCCCATCGGGCAGATACATACTAGCATTAATGGCCGCCACAGTGTCTGCCTCAGAGGCCCATTGGCTTAAGGTTTGAGGTGAGCAGCCTTTTTCGCTAATGCTGTGTAAGACAAATTGGAAGTATTTGGGGTCAAAACGCAACACTTCCAAGTTTGCTTTGGGGGCTTTGGTATTTTGTAAAGCAAAAGAAGCATGCTCCAAGCCTGGTTCAAGCTTTTTCCAAGGTGCGGTAATAGTGAGTTTGGGGCTTGGTTGCGGAAGAGTAGCGGTAATGCGTTGCGGTGTTGCGGTGATAACGCCATCTGTAGTGTGTGATGTGAGAATTTGCTTTTCAGACTGCGCAAAACAAAGAGCAGGAAAGCTTATGGAAGAAAGCAAACCCGCAAGAAGGCATGAAAAAAGTGCCTTTGTAAAATCAATGCTTGAGGTCATGGTACATCCGTGACTGATACAGGTAAAATTTATTGTGAATTTCTGTAAAGCATTTCTTCGTACACACAGTAGTTGTACCAATAACAGGAAAGTGTTTTTTTGCAAAGCGTCTTTATGCTAATATTTTCACAATTTCGTTTTAACAAAAAGTCTTTACGTACAGGCAAAAACTATATTGACATATCAAGCTATATTGATATAGTTCTTGAAACACATACAAAAGGATGTCACCATGAAGATAGTAGAGCTCTTAAAAAATACAAATAAGCCATTTTTTTCACTAGAATTTTTCCCCCCTAAAAATCAAGAACAATGGCCGGATTTTTTTTCCTGTGTGGAAAAGCTTAAAAGTTTAGAGCCACTTTTTGCTTCTGTTACCTATGGAGCTGGAGGTTCTTCACAAGATAATACTTTAGAAATTGCCAAGCGTTTACGTCAAATGGATTTGGAGCCCTTGGTGCATCTCACTTGTGTAGGCGCCAATGCTGCACGCATAAACTCTTTTTTACAAAGCTTACGCCAAAGCAATATTGATAATGTATTGGCTTTACGCGGTGATGCCCCCAAGGGACAAGAAGAAGCTTGCGCCTTGGCAGAAAAAGAGAGCGGCTTTCGCTATGCTGAAGATTTAGTGCGTTATATGCGCCGCGTGCAGCCGGAAATGGGTGTTGCTGTGGCTGGCTATCCTGCGCCGCATCCGCAATCGCCTACCTTTGCTTTGGATCGTGCCTATACTTTGTCAAAGGTACGTGCCGGTGCAGACTTTGTGGTGACACAAGTGTTTTTTGATGTGCGAGAATATTTTGACTTTGTAGACGCTTTACGCCAAGAAAATATACATACACCTGTCATTCCGGGTGTTTTGCCTATTCAGTCTTTAGCGTCCTTAAAAGTATTATTGTCCATGTGCGGTGCCAATATACCGGGTAAGCTGTACTTGGAGTTGGAAGCTGCCCATGAAAAAGGCGGTGAAGAGGCTGTGCGTGAGGCAGGGCTTACCTTTGCCATTCAGCAAATACGTCAGCTCATAGAGGGTGGTGCTCCGGGCATTCATTTATATACATTGAATAAAGCTGAACTGTGTCTACGCTTGGCGCAAGCGGTGAAGGGGTATATTTAAGTCCTGCATAAAAAATATATAAAGGGGGCTTGCCAGTGAAGGAAGTACTTCATGGGCAAGCCCTTAATTTTTCGCTGATGCTTAAAAATATGTTTCCGCGCGTTTTTTTAGTAATATACGTCTATAGTATCCACTTTATTGTTTTTTCAAGTGTACTCTACGTAAGTTCATAACATAACGATCGCTTTCATTTCCTTTATCCACAAGAGCTAAGTTATATTCTCCCGCTTGCAGGCTTATGGTACCAAAGTTATAGGCGCTTTCGTACTCACTCCAGTCAGAGCCTGTATAGGGTAAAAGCTTTTCTATTTGAGCATTGGGCTCTATTTCTTCGGTTTGCGCATCTTTTGTCGCAAAAATAGACAATTTCCCTCTGGAGCCGGCACTAAGCGGTTTGCTATAGTCTAAATAAACAGCATAGTTTCCAGAGCGTTTTACTTTTATGCGAAAGATGACCATATTATCGGTTTTCCAGCCACCTAAGTTGAAAGGGGCACTTTGCGGTTCCACAATAATGTTAGGGGCAAGGGCTAAGTCAGCATCTTTGGGATAGAGCACAATATCATCATTGCTTACGCTGGGGGCATAGGGGTCTATAACGCCACTTTGCGTATGATTTTGGCTGCAAAAGGCACGTATTTTTTGCGCATCTAAATTTGCCCCCAGAGCCACAAGAGACCAAATGGTGGGCTGCCCATCAGGATCCACTTGTCTTCCTTTTTTAGCGAAATCTTTTAACTGCGCTGTGCTGTATTTGATATTTGTGACTTGTGCTGCCATGAGCATGTCAGCAATTTCAGCATGAATTGTATCTTCAAGGGCTTGGTTAGGGCCATCCTTTTGCATAACTGAAAGGTCTATATGGGCAATTTCGCAGGCCTGTTTAAAAGAGCGTGCGTTGGCGGTGGAAAAACTGCAAAAGAGACAAAGCATTAAGGTGCAAAAAATAATTTTTTTCATGACTTTCTCCTTAGATGGCACTATTTTTAGTATAAGCTTTATGGCATCTTTACAAAAAATAAGGATATAAACAAGGTGTAAAAATAAAAAAGGATACTAGAAATATTCTAGTACCCTATAAAATAGTGTTGTAGGCTAAAATTTAGCTTCCACGCATTTGCTCCACCATCATACGTGCTCTAAAGTAGCGTGTTAAAATATCTTGCGCATAGGTTTTATGTGTACCGCCCACATAGGCTTTCATGGTTTTAAAAATATC
>CAYJNA010000120.1:0-6830 GCA_964371225.1 uncultured Desulfovibrionaceae bacterium | reverse complement strand
AAAAGGTTCTTTCCCCTCCCCACCCCCCTCCCCTTTTACAAAAAACTTTCTTAGCGAACAAAACCCTTTCTTTGTTTCTTATTTCTTCTCGCATACCATTTAGTAAACATGCGCTGACAAATAAGGCACAAAGAAAGAACTTTTCACGCCATTGCTTTTTTTGAAGGGTGAGGGTTGGGGGAAGGAAACTTTTCCCTCCCCCAATAAATACTATGGTACTCTCTTCTTACAATGCGTTCAAAATGCGTCTGACATCGTAGATGGCATTTTTTGAGCACTTTGTTAAGAGAGTTTTTCTTTTACATAATTAACCAAACCACCACAAGCCACGAGCTCCGCCATGGCTTCAGAAAGGGGTGGACATTGAATGGTGACGCCGGTGGTCACATTGGTGATAATGCCTGTGGTGGCATCCACATCAAGCTCATCACCATCAGAGATTTTATTCACATCATCGCCAATTTCCATGAGCATAAGACCCATATTAAAGGCATTGCGATAGAAGATGCGTGCAAAGCTATGCCCCACCACTACCTTCATGCCAGCGCCAAGAATAGCCAAGGGAGCGTGCTCGCGTGAGGAACCGCAACCAAAGTTACGCTCAGCCACCATGATGTCACCAGCTTGAACGCGCTGTACCCAGCCAGGCTCAAGACCTTCCATGCAATTTTCACCAAGCACAGCACTGTCAGCCGTAACTAAAAAGCGCGCAGGAATAATGGCATCTGTATCAATATGTTCGCCTACTTTGTGAACTTTTCCGTGAAATTTCATATCTATTCCCTTACTTATAATGCGTTTGGATCACAAACAATGCCGGCCACAGCAGAAGCAGCGGCTACGAGGGGGCTTGCAAGATACACTTCAGATTGCAAACTGCCCATGCGTCCTTTAAAGTTACGATTGGTAGTTGCCACAGCGCGTTCACCATCGCCAAGAATGCCCATATAGCCACCAAGACAAGGCCCACAGGTGGGGGGGCTAATGATACAGCCAGCATCAGTGAAAATATCAAACAAGCCTTCTTGCATGCTTTGCTTCCACACACTAGGTGTGGCAGGAATCACAATACAGCGTACGGACTTATCTACCTTACGGCCTTTGAGAATTTCTGCGGCGTCGCGCATATCGCTAATGCGACCATTGGTACAAGAACCAATGATAACTTGCTGAATAACAACATCTTTAACATCAGTAACCGGCTTCACATTATCAGGAATATGCGGGCAAGCCACCACAGGAGCAAGGCCTGTCACATCAAAATGGACATGACTTTCGTACTCTGCACCGGCATCGGCAGCAAGCTTTTCTTGGTTGGGACGATTATGCGCATTGCCATAAGCAATGGTGGCATCATCCACAGCAAAAAGTCCCACTTTACCGCCGGCTTCAATGGCCATATTGGCCATGGTAAGACGCCCTTCAATATCAAGAGCATCAATAACCGCACCGTCAAATTCAAGGGCGCGATACAAGGCACCGTCTACACCTATCTTCCCAATAAGCATAAGAATAAGATCTTTGGCGCGCATATATTTGGGCATGGTGCCGGAATAGGATACACGAATGGAAGGGGGCACTTTAAACCACGTTTCCCCTAAAGCCATACCGCCGGCAATATCTGTAGAACCAAGACCAGTGGCAAAAGCCCCCACGCCGCCATAGGTGCAGGTGTGACTATCAGCACCAATAACAATGTCACCGGCGCCCACAAGCCCCATTTCGGGTAGCAGAGCATGTTCCACACCGGCATCACCACCTTCGTAGTAGTGGGTGAGGCCTTGCTCTGCGGCAAATTTGCGCGAAACCAGTACCTGGTTAGCCGATTCAATATCCTTGGGCGGTGTAAAGTGATCCATAACAAAAACCACTTTATCCTTATCAAACACTTTTTTGGCGCCCATACCTTCAAAGGATTTAATGGCAAGAGGAGCCGTAATGTCATTGGCAAGAACAAGGGACAATTTGCAACGTACAATTTGCCCTACAGCGTTTACTTCTTGTTCTGTGTGCTTTTGTAAAATTTTCTGCGCTAATGTGTGTGCCATACTTTTTTCCTTTAATTGCAATCACGTTCTTTTTTGGTCAGACGGTTCAAAGCGTTTACATAGGCTCTGGCAGAAGCCACAGTAATATCAGGATGCGCGCCGCGACCCACCGCACAAATATTGGTATTTGTATCGCACATGCGCACTGTCACTTCACCTTGAGCATCGGTACCACCGGTAATGCCGTTCACCACATATTGTTGGAGCTCCGGCTTTCTGCCAATGATGTCACTAATGGTATTGAACAATGCGTCCACAGGTCCCACGCCAAAACCGGCACCGCGTTTTTCTTCGCCATCAACTTCAAGCACCACCGCCGCCGTGGGGGGGATATCCTGAGTGGAAGAAGAGTTGATGCTGGCGTGAATCAAGCGGTAACGGTCGGGGATGCGATAAATTTCTTCTAAAACCAAGGCCACCACGTCTTCATCGTGAATGGTTTTCTTCATGTCGGCAAGGTTTTTCACGGCAGTGAAAACTTGATCCACTTGCTCTTCATCCAAAGTATAGCCAAGATTTTCTAATTTGCTTTTCACAGCATTGCGACCAGAATGCTTACCCAGCACAAGGTCACTGGTGGCGCGTCCCACAGACTCAGGCGTCATGATTTCATAAGTTTCACGATTTTTAAGCATACCATCTTGGTGAATACCGGATTCATGCGCAAAAGCATTGCCACCGGTGATGGCTTTATTGGGCGGAATGGGTACGCCAATAGTCATGGCAAGCATGCGGCAAGAAGGAAATAACTGTTCCGTATTAATACGGCATTCAAGATTGTAATAGTCTTTGCGCACGCGTAAAGCCATGGCTATTTCTTCCAAAGCGGCATTACCAGCGCGCTCACCAATACCGCCAAGTGTCACCTCCACCTGACGCGCACCAGCACGTAAGGCAGCCAAGGAGCTGGCCACACCAACGCCAAGGTCATTATGGGCATGTACGCTGAAAACAGCCTTGTCGCTATTGGGCGTATTTTCTATAACATAGCGTACTAAATTGGCATATTCTTCCGGCATGGCATAGCCTACGGTATCAGGCAAATTAATGGTTGTGGCACCGGCATTGATAACAGCCTCGGTGACACGGCATAAAAAGTCCCAATTGGAGCGTGAAGCATCTTCACAAGAAAATTCCACATTGGATGTGTACGAAGCAGCACGCTTTACCCCTTCCACCGCCATGGCTAGCACTGTGTCTGGGTCTTTGCGCAATTTAAACTTCATATGCAAATCAGAAGTGGAGAGGAAGGTATGGATACGAGGGTTTTCAGCTTCTTTAATGGCTTCCCAGCAGCGATCAATATCATTAGGAAGAGCGCGGCAAAGCCCGGCCACTTGTACATTACGTGTTTGTGCGGCAATGGCTTGTACTGCTTCAAAATCGCCTTGACTTGAAGCAGGAAAGCCCGCTTCCATAATATCTACGCCCAAGATTTCCAGCTGTCTGGCCAAACGTAATTTTTCTGCCAAGTTCATGGTGGCACCGGGAGATTGCTCACCGTCACGCAAAGTTGTATCAAAAAAATACACACGATTACTCATTGAAATCCTCGTTAATGTTTTTGTATCAGGCAGTACTACCTAAGTTCTTATATATCACAAACGTATACCTTTTTCTCCAAAGTTACGCCATGAGCACATATGCGTGCTGTGGGCTCTAGCCTGAGCCCTTAATTTTGATGATGTAACGAAGATTTTCGATAGACAGTAACAACCGTAAGAGCTCATGACTTTGCTAGTCATCTTGTAGTGATGGACTACCTAGTAGCTCACGATTACGACGAGGAAGAATGATAAAGGTATAAACAAGTCCAGCCACAATATACCCCAAAGCCACTAAGAAACCTAAAATCTTAGGCTGAGAAGCTATAAGAGCAAGCAATAAGATGAGTGTTACCATGGAGCTAAAGGGGTGCGCGCGCAAAAAGGCGTATTCCTTAAAGGAATAATAACGCACTCGGCTTACCATAAGCATGCCCATCAATAAAGTTAAGCCTAAAGCCATGGGGGCAATAAGTCCCGCCATGGCCTCAGGCATATATTTCGCAAAAAAGACAAAACTCACAGCCCCGCACCCAGCCGCAGGCGAAGGCAGACCTATGAAGAATTTTTTATTAGTCACCGCCGTGGACACATTAAAACGCGCCAAGCGTAAAGCAGCACAAGCAGTATAGATAAAACATATGGCTATGCCAAAACGCCCATAGGCGTGTAAATGCCAATGCCACATTAAGATGGAAGGTGCCACACCAAAGGCCACCAAGTCTGATAAAGAATCATACTGAATACCAAACTCACTGGCGGTATTGGTCAGTCTAGCCACCTTGCCATCCAGACCGTCCATGAGTGCGGAAAATAAAATAGCTAAAGCTGCTTCTTCATAACGCCCAGCCGAAGCCCAGATAAGAGCCAAAAAGCCTGAAAAAAGGCTTAAAGAGGTTATGAAGTTGGGGAGTAAATACACTCCCTTACGCTTTGGTTTTTTAATTTCCATCTTTATATCCTAGGTAATTCTTTTACTCTATGCCCTTACGAGCTACTATGCTTTGGCCAGCAAAAACTTGTTCGCCAACACAAACAGCAGGATTATACCCTTCAGGGATATAAAGGTCAACACGTGAACCAAAACGAATCATACCAAAACGTTCTCCACGTTGCAAAGCGTCCCCCACATCGGTGCGGCAAACAATACGGCGAGCAATAAGGCCGGCGATTTGTACCATGCTCCACTCTTGCCCATCGGCATCACGCATGGCATAGGCGCAACGCTCATTATCTGTGGCGGCTTTGTCCCATGCAGCATTAAAAAACTTCCCTGCGTGATAGTGAATATCTGTCACTTCACCCTGCACAGGGGCGCGATTCACATGCACACTAAATACATTCATAAAAATGCATATGCATTTTTTCTGCTCACCAGTAATGGGGTCTGGACGCATATCCACGCGAATAACTTTTCCATCGGCAGGACTTACAGCACAATGTGCCTCTTGCGGTATCACGCGCTCAGGATCACGGAAAAAATGTGCAGAAAACCATGTTAATATGACAAAGACCAGCGCCATAGGCCAGCAAAAAAAGACAAATATCAATGCCGTAAAGGCACATAAACCTATACAAGGCCACCCTTCAGCGGTGATTCCACAAGATGCTTTGCGCATAACTACCCTCAAATATGATTGTTATTTATGTAACGTATAGGCTCTTATACTAGAGAGCAAGGTTAAAGGTCAAGGGTAGTAAAGCGAATTTTTTTTCTTTTTTGCAGGGTTAACAACATATAAACGCCCTTAAAATTCGTGTTATGCTATGCCTAGGCGTGTTTCCACCTGAGCTTCAATAGCAACTCTAAAACTGCGTAGCACTTTATCAATGCGCACTGTGCCCAAAGCGGCACCACGCATGGGCTTCACATGACGTACCTCTGCGCATAAAATTTGCGCCCAAGGGCTGTCTTTTTGCCAGCTTTTCACCGCCGCTAAACTGGCAGCTTCTTGTAATGTGCTTTCAGGAATTTCCTGACCGGAAAAATGCCGCCGTATGACACAATGTGAACCTGGCCCGCCTTCCACGTGCAGCCATATATCCTTAGCCGCCGCAGCGCGCAGTACAGCACCATTTCCCTTGGCATCCTTACCGCGTAAAATAATAAAGCCATCAGAACTTTTAAATGCCTGCACGCCCTTGGGAAGGGTGGGAAAAACAGCACTTGTTTGAAGCACTGCTTTATGCCCTCGTTTAGCCACGGCGCTTTTACCTAAATCATGTGCCCCAGCTTCCACCACTTGCGCGCGACTGTGCGCGGCGCGTAATTGTGCCTGTAATTCATCACGACGCCTTTGCAAATAGTCTAATCCGCGTCTGCCGCGCCCTGCTTTATGAAAAAGCGCTTGCATATTATCGCGCACGGTAAGCTTAGCATCTAACAATATGTGCGGATAAGTGGGGTCATCAGTATGAATGCTGCTCAATTTTTCCTGCGGGGCATATTTCCACAATTCTCTTTGTAAAATAAGCCCCAGCTCTTGTGCTTGCGCCATGGTTAAAAGACGTTGTTCATCTTCGGCAAGCTTAAGTAGTAGGCGTTCTAAACGCGCGGCTTCACGCTGATGGGGCAAAGCGGCTTTATGGCGTATTTTTTCTGCACCTATGCCTAAAACCATGGCATCGCCCACATATGAGGTTGCTTCCAAGGGGTCTTCAAAGACGCGTTCATGCATATCACTATACGCGCCAAAGCTCAGAGGCCAAGCGCTGATAGTGGCTGTATTTTGAGCTTTTTCCTCGGTACTTTGCCCTTCGTGCTCTACCCTTTCATAAACAAAAAGATCACCACCGCCCACTTGTAAATCCATAAGTAAAGCTTGCCTATCAAGCGCATCCCACTGCGGTAAGATACGCCGTAAAGCGGGACTGAGCACCGGCCACTGGCGCCAATTATCACACGCATCATCAAGATGTTCAGGGCTTGGCCAAGAGACTTCTTCTTCCGTAAAATCCAATGGAGGGCTTTTACCCAAAACAAGCTGTAAACCTTCACGCAAATCCAGCACAAGCCATGTTTCCGGTGGATTTTCAGCCGCATTGTCAGGAATATGTGTATGAAAAAGTAAGAGAATGCGCCGCCCTATCCAATCAGCTGTGCAAGAAACAATACGTCGGCCTGAGCAGTACTTGCGCCAGCGCATAACCATGGCTGAAGGGGGGGCATCGGTGACGGGGCGTTCTTTGGCAAGATAACAAAAAGCATCGCGCCGCCCTACTTTAATGACAAGATGTT
>CAYJNA010000119.1:0-6903 GCA_964371225.1 uncultured Desulfovibrionaceae bacterium | reverse complement strand
GCAACAATTTTTGCTACCATGCCTTCAATGTCAGGATCTTGTATGCAAAAGTGGAACATGCCGGTTTTAACAAATTCAAAAGGTGTTTTTTCTTTGGTATTTTGTTTAAATTCAAAGAGTTCAATACCAATGCCGTCAGAGGTCACCATATGGGCAATTTTAAAGCTTTCATAGCCTGCGCCAAAAACTTCTTCGCACATAATACCTATGGCGCTCTCGTTTTCTTCTTTCACTACAGATGGTTGCATTACAATATACCAACCCATAACGTTTTTATAAAACTCAACGGCTTTTTCTAGGTCAGGCACAGACAAACCTATATGTGAGAAGGCTCTAGGGTAGGCATTTTTTTCGGTGTTTTTTTCGTTAAGATTAATCATCTTTGTTCTCCTTGTTTGTGTTGCTGTAAAGGTAGCACTTTTTTGAGGTAGTGCAATAAGGTACTTTTTCGTACGTGCCTACAGCAAAGAGAACATTTTATTTTTCTAGGATGGTAATCTGATTTTTTTGCGCATAATCAAGAGTGAAATCACAAAGGCTATCTAATAAGGGTTCAATGCCTTTATATTTGTCTGAAATGGAGTATTCTACACGAAGCGGGAGCTCGTTGTAGTCTATTTTTAATAAAATTCCACTGGTTACAAGCTCTTTTAATTGTGTAATGAGCATTTTATGTGTAATGTCTGGGATGGCTTTTTGTAGAAGCGAAAAGCGATTATCCCCGTGTAAAATATGCCATAAAATGCGTAATTTCCATTTTCCGCCTATGATATCAGCAGTTAAAATAAGCGAACATGTGTACTCTTTTTTTAATTTTGCCATGAATTTATCCATTGTTTTAGAGTGTGTAGTTAGTCGACAAAAACGTGTGCAAACACTCTTTTAAGCGTGGAATAGTCACGTACTACTGTGCAAAACGCGCCTATAACTTGTGTTACTGACAGCAGCGGGGGAGCACGTTTCTTGGCGGCTGGAAGCACCACGTACACGCTTTTGCATGGCTGTAGCCTTATTCGTCAATTAAGCTGTCTGTATGCAGTACGTCTTTAGGTACTTCTCCCGGCCCAGGAATAAGGAATGTTTCTGGGTTAATATTGTACCAGCTAAACCACATACTATAAATGCCATAGTATTGCTGCATGGAAGCTCCCTTCATATTACCCTCTAAAGAAACACCGGTGCTGACATCCCATTCTGATTTACTGGCAATGTCAATGAGCTTTCCATATTTTTTTACAAAAAGGGATGGCTTTTCCCATACTTGCCTATTAAAAATACGCACGACATCAAGCTTAGTGTCATGTACAGCTAATAGAGGTAAATCCCCCAAGAAAAAGTTGACGGCCCCTTCTTTCTTAATATACGCAACATCTACAGCCAAACGGAAATTGTCAAATTCTAGTCCAATGACCTGTGCTTTATAGGGTATACGTAAATCTTTGTAATCTACTGGAAAAGCAAGGACATCGTTGTCATAGTAGGTACCCGTTTTGAGGTAATTCCCATAGGGGTCTCTTCCATAGGCTTTGCGGCTGCCGGAGGGGGTTGAGAGCACAAGGGCGTCCTTATAATAACGTTTTGCAGCTTCCCAAGTCGTCCAAAAAACGGGAACTTTAGCTAAACCTCGTCCTAAAAGCGGCCCTTTAAAGGCCATACCTAAACTTTGCAACCACAAGCTGCCTGTGTTTCTATCAATAAGGACGCTATTGCCTCCAAAGAGGGAGCCTTGTACGTCTAAAAATAAATCTACTCCATCAAGTTTACTAACATACGCAGCCAATGTGCCTGTTATGGGGCAATAGGTCACTGCATAAGCGCTACTCCCTATTATTTCATTGGAGACTTGATGCCAAACCATGAGACGTTGTGGATAAATGCGAACCCCTTCAGGAAAAGCGACAATAAATACAGGCTCATTTTTTTGCAGGCTAAGATCTGCATCCAGCATGCGTCCAAAGGTGGGGCGATAAAAAGAGCTAATGTGCCCATATTGCACTGTGGTACCCACAAGCCTGTTAGAAATACTGCTTAAATCTTCCAAACTTTTGGGCATAGCCCAGACATTTGAGGAGGCAACAAAAAGATACGTAAGGGCAAAACCCATGAGGAGACTTATAATAAATCCTAGAAAAAAAGGAGAAATACGTTTTTTTTCTTGTGTCATAGTGCGCCGCCTTTGCGTTTATTATGCCCCGATGAGGTCTCTGTTTAGCTGGTCACTGAAGATATATTCGCGTAATGCTTGAGGCCATGCGCGTGGTGTTATACCCAAGGCTTGAGAAAGTTTATTGTTGTTTAGTACTGAAAAAGCAGGGCGTTTAGCTTTTTGCGGCCATTGTGAAGTGGTAATGGGCTCCACATGACAAGGAATTTCTGCAATGGAAAGAGCTTCGCAGGTTAAATCATACCAAGAAGCACGACCGCTGTTGACGGCATGAAAAATACCCGTGAGTTTTTTTTCGCTTGCCAACATACTCCAATGCGCCAAGTCAATGGTATACGTAGGGGAGCCTATTTGGTCATGCACTATGCTCAATTTTCCATATTCGCAATGCTTTTGAATCATGGAAGAAACAAAATTTTTACGCCCAGGGCCAAAAAGCCATGCCGTGCGCATAATACAGCTATGTTCTGGAGCTAACGCTCGAACGGCTTCTTCACCGGCAAGTTTGCTACGCCCATATATGGAGCAAGGTTCAGTACAGCACTCTTCAGTATAATCTTTTTCGCCATCTCCAGAAAAAACAAAGTCAGTACTATAGTGGGTAAGGTGAACATCATACATCTTCGCCATATGTGCAAGCCCGGCAGGAAAGGCTCTATTTATTACAAAGGCTTGATTTTCATTGTCCTCTGCATCATCTACTTGCGTCCAAGCCACCGTATTAAAAATATGTGTAGGTTTGTATTTTTTTATACAATTTTCAATAAAAGAAATATTCAAAAGGTCGCCGTCGTTACGGCCTATAGGTATGGTATACCATTGATTTGCATTGAGTACGCGCATCAAAGCTTGCCCCACTAAACCTGTTCGGCCGCCAAAAATGAGAGCCCTGTTTTCCATAATATCCTCCTTGGGAGTACTTCTTTATATAATCCATAAGGTAGGTGGTCAACAGCTATTTACAAGTGCTTAGAAATAGAGAGTAGGCTTTGTGTACATCATTGGTGTGTTACGCAAAAAATATATACATTTTACTTTGTGTACAGTTAGCGCCTTGCCAAAAAAGGCACTGAGGGGTATGTTACTGAGATGAAAGCAGGAATATTATTAGCAGCTTTTGGGTCAAGTACCGCACATGCCGAGCATACTCTACGCGCTTTTGATAAAATTGTTCGAGAGCGCTTTCCGCATATACCTGTGCGTTGGGCCTTTACATCTGTGCTTATGCGAGAGCGTTTGGCTAAAGTACGTGTTAAGCGTGACTCTGTGCGTAAAGCGTTAGAAAAAATGCGTTTTGAACGATATACTCATGTGGCGATACAGCCTTTACAAACCATTCCCGGCAGTGAACACTGTTCTATTCTTGAAGATGTACAAGAACTATCTGAGGCCTATAAAGATTTTTCCGTACATGTGGGGGCTCCTTTATTACAAACAGATGAAGATGTCTTGGCAGCGGCGCAGGCTGTTATACAGCATATCCCGTGCAAACGTGTGGTGGGGGAAGCTGTGGTACTCATGGGGCATGGCGCTCAGCATGTGGCGGTGCAACGCTATGCAGACCTTGCCCAAGCCGTGTATGCTTTAGATGGGCAAGTACATGTGGGCACCATGAATGGCGCTGTTGTGTTAGAGGATATCTTGCCGCGCCTTGAGGGCTGTCATAAAGTGTGGCTTATGCCCTTACTATCGGTCATTGGGCAACATGCTTTAAAAGATATGGCTGGAAAACAAAAAAGTTCATGGCGTAAGCAGATAGAAGCCGCAGGGTATACTTGTGAACCCGTATTACACGGTTTGGCTGAATATGAAGGTTTTATGAATATATGGTTATGTCATTTACAAAACATCATGGATGAGATGCTATCTAAGGGAGAAAGCTCATGCGGTATTGCTTCGTAGCGGTTTTTTGTGTGCTATTAATGCATTCTTTTGCCATGGCAGGTGAAACGAATCTGTTTAATCCTTATTTACATGATAAACTTCCTGCAGCAACCTTGAAGGGAGAAAATGCTGACATGGCGCGATCCCTTGGGGGAAGTTCCACTAGTCTTCAAAATGAAACAAATTATAGAAAATACTGGCGTCAAGAAGTGTACCCTGTGGTTTTTGGCAATGCTAAAGCCGCTCATGAAATTCTCGTTTTTTTAGACTATACTACGCCTACCTCTCAACAGCTTTGGGCGCAAGTGGTTCAGGCCACGCAATCTCTTTCTCCACAAGGGGTAAAAATTGTTGTTTTCGCAAAAAGTGGTGAGCCTTACGCTACAGAACTTATGGGCGGAGGCATTTGGATGGCGTATTCATTGCCACAAAATGCTTTAGATTATTATACGTATACATTGCAAAGCTGGAATGCAGCTAAGCAAGGTCTGGCGGCGCAGGGCATACAGCGCCGTTTTGTTAATGAATATGACGCCACCGTGGCAACGGAGCTTCCCATACTGTATAGGTATTTGGAACGGGTAAAAAGTGTTGTTCCTGCCGAAAACCATTTTGACATTGTGCGCTATGCCTTTGATGCTGGTAATATTAATATGTATCAAGCTGGCCTTGCAGCGCAAGAATATGACGTACATCACTTCCCCGCAGTGGTTGTAAATGGTAAGCTTTTATCTTCACCCACAGCGCAGAACATTGTAAATGCTTTGCGGTAATACTTTGTTTATATATAGAAAAATCCCTTGTTTCAAATGGAAACAAGGGATTTTTTATAATTAATTGTAGCAAAGGGCTATTTTTCCATTTCCGTGCCGCGTCGCTCAGCAGCCAGTACCGCATCCACAATATGCCCGTTGACGGCTTTGCGTTCTAAATGATTAACACCAGCTATAGTTAGTCCAGCGGGTGAGCAAACATTATCACGTAGCTCCAGCAAGCTTTGTGCAGATGCTTTGGCCATACGCACAGAACCATCAAAAAGTGCCTCCACCATGGTACGAGATTCTGTACGAGTAAAGCCTAAGGTAACACCTGATTGCACAAGCGCATTCATGAGATGAAATACATAGGCTGGGCCGGCACCTATAAAGGCACTAAAAGCGGGAAATTTTTCTTCAGATAATTCTACGCACATGCCAATACCACTGAAAAGCTGTAGTATAAAATCTTTGTCCTTCTCTTGCAAATTAGCATTTTCAAAGCAGAAAGCAAAAATACCTGCACCCACCAAGGCAGGGGTGTTGGGCATGCAGCGCACTACGGCGCATTTGTTCTGGACACCATCTTGTAAAACCTTTTGGCTCACACCAGCTGCCACTGAAATGATTATTTTATCAGGGGTGAGTAGGGGAGCCATGAGAGGCAAGAGCTTTTCTACAAGATAGGGCTTTACTGCCAAGATAATGGTATTGCAATTGATGACTAAATGTTCCAAATCTTGAGCTACTTCTACTTCAGCAGCGCGTAAAGAAGCTGTGCTTTCAGGGCTAGGGTCATAGCCCATAAGTGTAAGCGCTTTATTTTTTTTAAGGCCAAGGATGATGGCTGAGCCCATATTGCCACAACCAATACAACCTATAGTGCGTAATTCTTGACTCATAAACTATGTATCTCCATGGTGTTGAAAAAATAGGTTATTTCCACAGCCGCTGTTTCAGGCGCATCAGAACCATGCACTGAATTTTCTGTTTTGCTCACGGCATACAGTTTACGCAAAGTGCCTTCAGCAGCTTCTTCAGGGTTGGTAGCACCCATAAGAGTGCGATATTTTACTATGGCCTCTTCGCCTTCAAGGACAAGGCAAACAATAGGGCCAGAGGTCATATAAGCGACTAATCGTTCAAAAAAAGGCTTTCCTTTATGTATAGCATAAAATCCCTCAGCTTGTTCTTGTGAAAGATGCACCATCTTCATGGCAAGAACCTGTAAACCGGTTTCTTGAATTTTTGTTATGATATTTCCAGCAAGTTGGCGTCTGACAGCATCAGGTTTGATAATAGAAAGAGTACGTTGCATGAAATCTCCTAAAAGGTAAATAAGCCTTTTTACGGTGAAAAGTTCTAAAACATAATAATGTGTGACCTTTGGTTAAGTTTTATCTGAAAAAATATAGCAGTATCAGGTGTTGAGCACAACTATAATATAAGCTTTGCAGAAAATACCTTAATTTTTTATTTGCTAACATGTACGTTTTACAAGAGAAAAAAACATATTTGAAGTTTTTGTGAATTTTGCAAAATATTTTGTTGACAGAAAGGTGACAATAATGCATTTTGCTTTTCGCGCTGAGGAACACAGCGACACGCTTTGAGCGAAGCAAAAAAAGTTTCAAAAAACCTTTGACAAAAGGAAGACATTATTACATAGTGCGCTTCCCACGAAAGAGGGGCTTCGAAAAGATTTAGACAGAAGAAATTCTGAACAAGAGATTTACGAAGCGGGCTGAAGCAAACAGCCATTGCATCATTATATAGATGGTCGCGAAAATAAAATTTGCAAAACGGAAAAAAAGTTGTTGACAAGCTCGGCGACTTGAGGCAGATTGCCTCTCCACGCTGAGAACAAACAGCGAAGGGCAGTCCAAGAGATTCTTGGAAAGGCTCTGAAAAAAAAGAAAAAAAGTTGTTGACAAAGTTCACGACTTGAGGCAGATTGCCTCTCCGCACTACGGAAAATGTTTCGAGTGCCGGCTGAGAAAACAGCCAAGAGTTTTTTAGCTCTGAAAAAAAACTTTGAAAAAATAAAAAAAAGTTGTTGACACGCCGAAGCGGTGAGCGTATAAAGACTCTCCGCGACAC
>CAYJNA010000118.1:0-6915 GCA_964371225.1 uncultured Desulfovibrionaceae bacterium | reverse complement strand
TTATCTTCTTAGGCCCTTTAGGTTCTATGGGAGATAAGACGCGCCGTTTAGAAAAACTTTGTGCCTGGCTTGTGCAGCATTGCGCCACAAGTGTTTCTGTGCAGGACGCCGCACGCGCAGGGCGACTTTCTAAAGCTGACCTTGTGTCTGGTATGGTAGGGGAGTTTGATACGCTGCAAGGTATTATGGGTGGCATTTACGCCGGTAAAAAAGGGGAAAACGAGGCCGTATCCTTGGCATTGCAAGAGCAATACTTGCCTGCAGGCCCTGATACCGCCGTACCCACTTCTTTACTGGGGGCTCTTCTTTCCATGGCTGATAAAGCAGATACCTTGGTGGGTTGCTTTGGCCTTGGCATGGTACCCACAGGTACAGCAGACCCCAATGGCTTACGTCGTTGCGTTCTTGCCATAACACGTTGCATTTTAGAATTTAACTTACGTTTGGATGTACGCGCTTTCTTAGAATATGCCTTAGGCCTTTACGGTGAAAAAGCGTGGAAGCTTGAAAAGGACGCTTGTCTACAAAAATTAGACGAATTCTTTGAAGCTAGGGTGAAAAATTATTTACAAGGGCAAGGGGGCGATACTTTATTGGTGGATGCTGCTCTTGGTGCCGGTTGTAATGACGTGTGGGGTGCTGCACATCGCTTGCAAGCTTTGCAAAAATTCCATGCCAGTGAGCAATACACCGCCGCAGTGCAAACCTTTAAACGTGTAGCTAATATCATTCGCAAGCAAGGGCAAGAATATGACCTTACAGGGCACTATTCCCTTTCCTTAGCCCAAGAAGAAGCAGAAAAAGCTTTAATACAAAGTTTGGATGTTGTGTTGCCACGCTTTGATGCTCTATGGCAAGCCGATGATTTTGACGCCATTCCTAATTTACTTTTAGAAATGCGACCAGCTATTGATGCTTTTTTTGATTCGGTTATGGTTATGTGCGATGAGGCCGATGTGCGCCTTAATCGCTTAAATATGCTAAAAGCTCTTATGGAACGTATGGAAAACTTTGCAGACTTTTCAGCTTTGCAAGTATAAAACGTTGTGTAGCTAGCAAATATTATTTGAAATGGCTTAGTAAGAATATTCTTGCTTTTAGGTAAAAACAAATTTGGAGGATTTTATGGCCAATCATAAATCTGCTGTGAAACGTCACAAGCAAAGCCTTGTACGTGCAGGGCGCAATCGTGCAGCTCGTACCCGTGTGAAAACTGTTATTAAAAGCGTACGCGCTGCCATCTTGAAAAAAGATAAAGTCGCTGCTTCTGAAGCCTTGGTGCTTGCCACTTCTATTTTAGATAAGGCTTCTACCAAGGGTGCCATGCACTGGAAAACTGTAGCACGTAAAATTTCACGTCTTGCTAAAGCCGTGAACACCATGGAAGTAGAATAATTTCTAATAGTTTATGTATTTTGGCGGCGGCAACTTTACATTAAAAGTTGCCGCCGCCATTTTTTTAATTTCTTTTATGTAGCTGTTTACATAGCAAAAAAACAACGAGCTTTATGGCCATTTTCCAAAAGCTTTATGGGTGGTTCTTGCTGTTTACATTGTGCCTGTGCCTTGCAACAACGCGGATGAAAACGGCAGCCGCTAGGTAAATCATGTGGTGGGGGGACGGTGCCCTCAATGGTAGGCAAGCGTTTTTGCTCTCTTCCGTGCTTTGCAGGGGAGGCATGTAACAAGCCTTGTGTGTACGGGTGCATGGGGTTTTGTAATACCTGCGCAACACTGCCGTATTCCACCATTTGGCCGGCATACATGACGCCCACTTTATGTGCCATTTGCGCCACCACGCCCAAGTCATGCGTAATGAGTAAGATACCGCGTTGCTCTTCCATGGCGAGCTTTTGTAATAATTGTAATATTTGCCACTGAATGGTGACGTCCAAAGCCGTGGTAGGTTCATCAGCCAAAAGCAAAGCAGGTTTGCAAGCTAAGGCCATGGCTATGACTATGCGCTGGCGCATACCGCCACTTAATTGATGCGGATAGTCATTAAAACGGCTTTCAGGGGAAGGTATGCCCACTTGCTGGAAGAGTTCAAGAACGCGCGCTTTAGCTTCTTTGCCGCGGTAATTTCCGTGCAGGGGCAAATGTTCAGCACATTGCTCTCCCACGGTGAGTACGGGGTTCAGCGCTGTCATGGGTTCTTGAAAAATCATGCCCATGGAAGCACCACGTTGTGCTTGCATTTCCTTAGGCGAAAGAGAGAGTATATCTTTACCCTGTAAAGAAATATGCCCGCCCAAGGTGGTATTTTCTGGTGTAAGGCGCATAAGTGCTTTGGCTGTGAGGCTTTTGCCACAGCCAGACTCTCCCACAAGACAAAAAATTTCCCCCACATCAATGGAAAAATCTATACCTGAAACGGCGGCATAGGTGCCATTTTCAGTATGAAAGGTTACGGTTAAATCCTTTACTTGTAAGAGAGTTTGGTTTTGCATATTATTTTTCCCAGAATTTTTTTTCGTTTTTCTTGGAAGGTTTAATGACTTTTTTCTTTTTTTCCGGTCTTTTTTCTTCTGAAGAGGAACGTCTGTCATCACCATAGGAAGAACGCCAACGCGTTTTTTCGTCATCATAAGAGGAGTATGAACGCGGTCTGTCATCATAGGAAGAGCGTGAACGAGGTCTGTCGTCATGATGCTGTGCAGAGCGTGAACGTGGCCTGTCATCGCCATGGTCTTGGCGTTCCCTGCGCGGATATGCAGAGTCATATCGTCCATGGCCAGAATCTCTGTATCTATCAGAGGAGGCACTTTCTTGTATATTTTCCCTATGTCGTAGGATAAAAGCACCGGATTTTTTATCCGTGGCCGTATCTTCTGTGGGAGGTACAATAGTTACCAATGCTCCGGAGGGAAGCCCCTGAGCGCGTTCTAATAAAGCAAGCCCTTGCGCCGCACATGCATACCGAGCAAAGCCTGACACCTGAGGTACGCGGAAGGGAGCGGAAATAATACGTGCTTTGTCCGCATTTTGCTTGGGCGTAGCTTCACTTTCATCCGTATCGCTGCTTTGCAAAAGTACAAAAGCAAGACTGAGCGCATCCTTACGTAAATTTGCTTGGGCAGAAAGGTCTGTAAGCCAATGGGGTGCGCCTTGAATATCAAAGGTAAAGTGACACCATGTACGCGTATCATCTAAAGGACATTCGTGCGCGTGCGTACAGGGACTTACAGGCGATAAATCATAGTTTTGCGCCACTTCGCGCAAGGATACTATGGTTTTTCCGCCAAGGCGTGTGCCCGGTTCCACAAAAAGTAAACGTGCGTCTGGTGCATTGAGAGTGCCTAAGAGTTTACCCATAATGTCTTCAAGACGGTCTTCGGTGCTTTGATCATGGCGTCCTTTTAATTCATTACAAACATTGGCCGCGCTAATAAGCCAAGGAATTCCTTCTGTTTTGTGAATTTCAGCAGCCGTACCCTCCAGATGGCAGCGACGAGTCACCACACGCCAAGGGCTGTCTTTTCCTGCCAGTGCTTCAAAAATTTTCTGACCGGCTTGAAGAGGATGCGGGGAAATATCGGTACATAAAAGTGTAAGAGGAATATTTCGCCACTGTGGCTTTGCCAACCACAAGGCAATGGGAAAAGAAAGCGGCCCGCTGCCCATATCTGCAAAGATACGCGGTACAGCATTCCCTCCTTTTTTAGCGGGCATGGGGGTGGGCTCTGGTAAGTCAAGGCCGTGAAGTAAGCGTGTTAAGCGGATGATATTCCAAGGTAAAAAATACCAAACATAGGCCGATGTGAAACGCGGCGCCGACCAATACGGTTGTTGCAAGAGGCCACGCTCGGAGGTGAGACGTGTGGAAAGCTCTTCAATGGCGTAAGGAAGCATCTGGCGATGTTTTGCCTGCATGGGAATGGCCATTTGTAAAACGCGTGGTAAGTCTTGCAAAGCGTCTCGTATGTGGCGTGGTAAGGGAGGAAAAAGTTCTTGCATAATTATCCTGTATAAGAAAAGTTCATATGTTGCATGAATTTTTCCGTAAAATGTTCATCTTCTGTAAGTTTAACAAGAGTGATTGACTTGCTCCACTGGGCAAGCTCTTCACGTAATGAGCTTTGTAAAAGAAGCTGTTTTGCCCCTTCAAGTGCTATATTTCCCACAGGAACTATACGTGCGCCTGTGCCTTGCGGTACAAAACCTAAGCCTTCTAAATCATGGGCGTGTACATGGGCGCCCATGGCTCCTGCAAGGTATATATGCTTTACCCCCCAAGGCGCAAGCCCTGCATGTGCCAATAAATGGGAAAGAGCTAAAGAAAATGCCGCCTTAACTTTGAGAATTTCTTCCACATCCAATGCGCTGAGCCCCATGGGACTGGCGGCAAGGCTTGGCCAAAGCTGTAAAAGAGGCTCACCGTCTTGCACTGTAAGGTGTTGGGCAATTTTTTTAAAAAAAGGCGAACGCGTTTTTTGCTCCGGTGAGGCAAAAAGCCCCGAAGGAGTGAGCACTCCTACTTTTAAAAGGGCATGAATTAGCGATAAGTACCCTGTGCCGCAAAGTTTTCTGGGGGCATCTTGGGCTATGCTTTGCGGCAATAAACCCGCAGCACCAAGGTGTACAGCATTAACAATGCCGGGGCTTGCGTCTGCCATATGCCCATGGGACAAACCTATTCCTTCCAGTGCAGGCCCCATGGGTACGGAAGTGATGAAGGCTTTTTCAGGGTTTAAGGCTAGAATAAATTCACCATTGGTGCCTAAGTCAGCAAGGATAAAAGGGAAAGATATGTCTTCATCTTTTTTTTGCCGTGCCAGCAATGCCGCATAGCCAGCGCTTATGTCACCGCCCACAAAGGGTGCCAGCTGCACAGGAATATACAGAGGCGGCAAGTCTTGTATCTGTTCCCACGAATGTCCCTGTAAAGGAAGGCCATATGGTGCATGTGCTAAACTTTCAATGTTTTTTTCTAAAAAAATACTGGTCATGGCGGTATTGGCCGCCAGACAAATTTCTTCTACGGCATATGTTGGCGAGAGCCTTGTTATAATATCGCGTATGCATGTGCGTATAAGGTGAGCCAGTGTTTTTTTGCCCTGTGTGTCGGCGGCAAATTGCAAACGTGAAATTATGTCGGCACCGGCGCCCATTTGCGGATTGAGCAGAGAATCTTGACGTACAATCTCACCATCAGCATTTACAGCTTGCCAACAGAGGGACGTGGTGCCTACATCTATGGCTAATTTCACAGGTATATGTGTTGACGCTGTGTCGGTAGTAGTTGTTGCATGGGGGCGTTGTGTTTTAGTAGTAGAAGTGGGAAGCTCTATGTGTAGGGTGCTTGCTTGCAGTGTAAGTTGCTGTACTGTGTGACGACACGCCAAGCGCCATCCTTGCGCTACGGCCTCTGAACCCAGAACTTTATTCTCTATATCTAAAGGCGAAGGGGGGGGAGTTAAAAAACGTACCTTGCATGCGCCGCAACGTCCCAAACCAGAACATAAAGGGGGAGGGGGACATGTGCCGGAAAGCCAAATGGCTTGAGCCAGTGTTTGGCTTTGCATGGGAGAAGAAAGAGCAATGTGTATAGTGGGAAGGCCCGTTTGCTCCATGAGAAGGGTACAGGGGGTAGGGGAATCTGTGATTGTATCTTGCGATTTTGGCGTATTTTTATGCATGGCTTAGTATAACGTGCCGCTGTCACAAGGTCAAATGGTCATGGACGGCCAAGGGGATGGCGGTATAAAATACTATCTCATTTTAGTAAATTACGTTTTTTTGACATGATTCAGGCACAAATCTTGCAAAAACAAGTTTTAGAGTTGTTTTTTTGGCGGAGTTACAAATTGCTCAAAGGGTAAAAAATGAGTGCATAAAATCGTTGACCTTAAGGTCGATAGTGCCTAAAATGGTCTAGGTATTTTCAAAAACAAAAGGGTATTTCATGAATAAAATTTTGGCACAAGATGAAGTAGATGCTTTATTGCGTGGTCTTTCCGGCGGCGAAATTGAGAGCGAAAATGACACCCCCGAAGATGATTCTGGCATTGTGCCCTTTGATTTAGCCAATCAGGATCGTATTATTCGTGGGCGCATGCCTGTACTTGAAATTGTAAACGATCGTTTCGCGCGCCTTTGTACCAATGCCCTTTCTAACTCCTTACGTAAGCGTGTGGAGTTAAACCCCATCTCCATTGATATGGCCAAGTTTGGTGAGTTCATTCGTGGCTTACCAGTGCCTACCAGTATTAATATTTTTAAGATGGACCCCCTGCGCGGTAATGCCATTATTGTGGTGGACTCGCGCTTAGTTTTTGCTTTAGTAGAAAACTTTTTTGGCGGCGCAGGTTCGACACCTAAAATTGAAGGCCGTGAATTTACACGCATAGAGCAAGCGGTGGTGGATAAAATCATTAAGATTTCTCTGGAAACGCTGGAAGAATCTTGGCGCCCTGTGCATGATGTGAAATTTGAAATGGTGCGTTCTGAAATTAACCCCCAATTTGCAGCCATTGTACCCCCATCTGATGTGGTGGTGGTAATTACCTTCGAAGTAGAATTGGAAAATACCATTGGCTCCATGGTCATATGCTTACCTTATGCCACCATTGAACCCATTCGCTCCAAGTTACACGCCAGTTTCCAAACCGAACGCCTTGAGGTGGACCATGCTTGGGTGGCACGTTTAAAAGAACGCCTTTTTGAAACACCTGTGGAATTTAAAATTGGACTGGGGAAAACGCAGATTACAGGCAATCAGCTCTTGCGTATGCAAGTGGGAGATGTGCTTGTGTTGGATACTGATGTGGAAGACTTGCTTCCTTGTACTGTGGCTGGAGTGACCAAATATTATGGCTTGGCCGGAACGGTTAAGTCTATGAAAGGTTTCCAAATTGTAAAAGAAATTGAGCCACAATATACGTAATTGAAAAAATATGTACATCTGAAAAGCTA
>CAYJNA010000117.1:0-6980 GCA_964371225.1 uncultured Desulfovibrionaceae bacterium | reverse complement strand
AAGCAAATTCCAAAGTCATGGGACGTACCGGAGTAAGGGTGACGTTTTCGTCCTTACCGGAAGCGCGCATATTGGTAAGCTTCTTTTCTTTGCAGGGGTTCACATCAATATCGTTTTCGCGATTATGCTCACCGATAATCATGCCTTCATACACAGGCACACCTGCGGGAGTGAAAAGAGTACCGCGTGGCTCAAGGTTAAAGAGAGCATATGGCACGGAAGAGCCTGAACGGTCGCATACAATGGAGCCACTAAAGCGTGTGGGGAAGTCCCCGCGCCATTCTTCATAGCCGGCCAGCAAGGAGTTCATGATGCCTGTACCGCGGGTATCGGTAAGAAATTCATCGCGATACCCTATGAGGCCGCGTGAAGGTACTGTAAATTCCATACGTACGCGTCCGGTGCCGCCACTTTTATCATTCATGCAATTGAGCATACGCCCTTTGCGTTGTGCAAGCTTTTCAGTAACCACACCCATGAAAGTTTCATCGCAATCTACATAAAGATGTTCGATGGGTTCTAGCACCTTGCCATCTTCAGATTTTTTAAGAATAACTTCAGGGCGTCCCACGGAAAGCTCAAAACCTTCACGGCGCATTTGTTCAATGAGAATAGCCATTTGAAATTCGCCGCGTCCTTTCACTAAAAAGGCGTCTCTATCGCTGGTTTCTTCTACGCGCACAGCTACGTTACGTAAGGCTTCTTTAATGAGGCGATCCCAAATAACGCGAGTTTGCACAAATTTACCTTCACGCCCTGCAAGGGGGGAGGTGTTGATGCCAAAGCGCATGGCCACGGTGGGTTCATCCACACGAATACGTGGAAGCGTGCGGGGACTTTCCTTGGTGCAAATGGTATCGCCAATGGTGACATTTTCAATGCCGGCTAAGACCACAATATCACCGGGTTCTGCACTTTCCACTTCGGCAAGGCGCAAACCTTGATACACTTGCAGCTTGCTTACGCGCAAAGGCTGTACGCTGTCGTCAGGGCCCATGCAAAGCAAGGCGTCTTTGGCATTGATTTTTCCGTGAATGATGCGCCCCACAGCAAGGCGACCAAGGTAATCGGAATAATCAAGGTCTGCCACCAACATTTGGAAAGGCTCTGTTTCATCGTAGGCAGGGCCGGGGATATGCTTAAGTATGGTTTCAAAGAGCGGCGCAAGATTAACGCGTTCATCTTCAAGACCATGCATAGCAACGCCGTCGCGGCCAATGGCGTACAATACAGGAAATTCCAATTGCTGTTCGTTGGCATCAAGGTCAATGAATAAGTCGTAGACTTCATTGAGCACTTCTTGCGGGCGGGCGTCTTTACGGTCAATTTTATTGACCACGACCACCACCGGCAAACCGGCTTCCAGTGTTTTACGTAATACAAAACGCGTTTGTGGCAAAGGCCCTTCTGAAGCGTCCACAAGTAAAATAGCACCGCTGGCCATGGACAAGGCACGTTCTACTTCACCACCAAAATCGGCGTGGCCGGGGGTGTCAATGATGTTGATTTTTACATCATTCCAAGAAACAGCACAGTTTTTAGCAGCAATGGTAATGCCGCGCTCGCGTTCAAGATCCATGCTGTCCATAATACGGTCATCTACGTGCTGGTCAGCGCGGAAAATACCGCTTTGACGGAAAAGTGCGTCCACAAGGGTGGTCTTGCCATGGTCAACGTGGGCGATAATAGCCACGTTACGTAAAAATTGATTGTTTTGCATACCAAATCTTTGGGTAAAAGGTTAGGGGAAGTTTTGTTTATGGTGTAAATTTATTATTGTTTACTTTTGTATGCGCATGACAACATGGCGCACTAAAGAAGTAAGCTTGGCTTCGGCTTGCTTAGCCACGGCAATAACTTCTTCTAGAGGCACTTCTGCCATACAATCGGGCAGATTTTTATTGCATAAGCATGCTATGCCTAAAACACGCAGACCCAAATGCCGCGCTGCGATAACCTCAAGTACCGTGGACATGCCCACGGCATCGGCGCCCATTTGACGTAAATAGCGTGTTTCGGCAGGGCTTTCCATTTGCGGGCCCAATACGCCAGCATAGACACCACGCTCTAAGCGAGTGCCTAACTGTAAGGCACTTTCTAAACAAAGCTTTCGTAAATTTTCGTCATAAATTTTGCTCATGTCAGGAAAGCGTACCCCCCATGCGTCAACATTTTCGCCTGTGAGAGGGCTTTGCCCCGTAAGGTTAATGTGATCTGTCATGAGCATAAGGTCACCAGTATCAAATTGCGGATTAAGGGCGCCGGTGGCACTACATATAATAAGGTTTTCAATGCCAAGGCCTGCCATGGTTCTTACACCCATGCACACATCAGCAGGGCTGTACCCTTCATAAAGGTGGCAGCGCCCTTGTTGTAAAATAACATCCACGCTGTGGCCTGCGCTGTCAGACATTTTTCCCAGCACAAAACAGCCTTCATGGGAAGCTACCGTGGCTTTAGGAAAATGTGGCAAATGCGTGTAGGGCACGCGTGTGCTTTCTTCCACAGTGGCAGCCAAACCGCCAAGGCCTGTGCCAAGTACAATGCCTATCTTAGGTGTATAGCCTTGAGCTTTTTCTTGCAAAGCAGCAACAGCTTCTTGCACTTGAAAAAAATTTTGTTCATTTTTTTGCATTATTACGACACTCTTCATAAGAGAAAATGTGGCTTGCATAGTGCTTTTGCGCCAACGTGAGTACCCTCTATATCCTGCGTTGGCATAAGTCACAAGATTTTTTCTGCCCTTACCCTTGATATTTTATAAAAAATACCGATAAAAAAGTATGAGGCATTTTTTATTTTGTGTATGTTTTTTTGAAAATCAAGGCTTACATCTTGAAGTATGACTTTCATCTGGTATGAATACCACAGCTTTAGGTGAAGAATTTCTTTCTCGAGTATTTTTTGACATTTCGAAAAAACATGCCTATAATAAAGCAAACAAAATTGTGCTCTTGCCTAAGTTTTTTTTAAATGGTTTCTATACAGGTTTTCGAGTTTTAGGCAAAGCTCAGGTTATAAAGGATTGCTCGTATGGATATAGCAACACTAGGTGGCATGTTTGGAGGTCTTGGGCTCGTACTTGGGTCTATCTTCATAGGTCCTGAACCAGGTAACTTTATTGATATACCCAGTATCATGATTGTTGTGGGTGGTACTTTGTCGTCCATCATGGTGTGCTTTCCAGCCAGTGAGGTTAAGCAAGCCTTCGGGGCGGGTATGAAGGCTTTTACAGCCAAGGACGCACCACCCAGCGATGTGGTAGCAACCATGGTGAAAATAGCTGAAATTAGCCGTCGTCAGGGTATTATTGCGCTGGAAAAAATCCAGACGGAAAATCCAATCCTAAAAAAAGCGACACAGCTCATTGCGGACAGTGCAGACCCTTCGCTTATTCATGCCACTGTGGCCATTGAAATTATGTCCATGAAAAAGCGTCACAATATCGGGATTAGCGTTTTTACGCGCTTGGCTTCTTTAGCTCCTGCCATGGGTATGGTAGGTACGCTTATTGGTCTTGTGCAAATGCTTGCAAACCTAGCTGACCCTGCCGCCATTGGACCGGCCATGGCTGTTGCTATTTTGACAACCTTCTACGGTGCTCTTATTGCAAACCTTATTTTTATTCCTCTTGCTGGTAAAATGAAAGCCAGAAGCATGCAAGAAGAACTCCTTTTGCTTATTATTTTTGAAGGTGCCAAGTCCATTTTAGAAAATAATAACCCCAACCTTGTTTATGAAAAATTGTCTTCCTTTATACCGCCTAAGCAACGCAAGGGCCCAGAGAAAGGTGGTAAGGAATAGCACCTATTAACAGCAAACGCATAGGAAAAATCTATGAGTGACGATCCTTTACAAGGCGGCGATGACGATGTTGATGAGGGGGAAGGTTGGCTTGCTACCTTTGCTGACATCTCCATGCTTTTATTGGTGTTCTTTATTTTGCTTTTTTCGCTCTCCACCGTGGAACAAAGTAAATTTTTGGCCACAGTGGGTTCCATTAAAGGGGCTTTAGGGGGAGATGCCAGTTCGCTAACGCATAATGACCCCACCCAAAAGGCAGGATCCCTGCACGAAGAGGTAAAAAGGCGTAAAGAGCTCATTGAAGCGCAAAAACAAACATTCAATGATATACGTAGCTTTTTGGTGCAAAATGGTGTGGAAGGACAGGTAAATGCTGTGCTTGATGAAGGAACCATTACCTTGCGTTTGCCGGGTAAGGTGCTTTTTGGCCCAGATAGTACTGAACTTACAGACGAAAGTTTGAAAATATTAGACGTTTTAAAAGATATTTTTGTAAAAAGACGTGAACAGCGCATTGATATTCGAGGCTATTCTGACGATCAATCCCCTGCGCCCAATTCACGCTTTAAGGATAATTGGGATTTGTCAGCTTTACGTGCAGTAACAGTCTTGCGCTATTTACTTTCACAAGGTATTGAGGCAGACAGACTTACAGCCACAGGCTATGGCTCGTTAAATCCTATTATGCCCAATACGACTGAGGAAAATAGAGCGCGCAATAGACGCGTAGAATTTGTATTGCAAAGAGATGTTACAAAGAGTCCATAATGTCAAAAACTTCAAAATATGATTTTTCGTTGTCCGAAGAAGTGCAGGGGCAAAGATCAGCTTATCGCGCTCTTGTTCACGGTATTGAGGCACGCGTAAATACAGATGCTGTATTACAACCTGTGGTAGATATTAGTGTTTCTGGTTGTGCTTTTCAACTGACACCAAGCTTTACTGTAAAAGAAAATGATGAATTACTTATACAGCTTGAAGTGCGTGGGCGGGTGATAATTGCGCAGCTAAAGGTACGTGTTATTCGCGTCACTGCACAAGGTATTGCAGCTTGTAACTTTATTAATCTAAGCCCTCGTCAAGAGTATGCTTTAGATAAATTGGTATTAGAAATTCAAAAACGTATTATTGAAATGAAAAAACTGTAGCGCAAAAAAGTACAATGTTTTTCTTGTGAAAGGCATTGTACTTTTTGTGCGTCAAAAATATATGCATAAATGGTAAAAGGGAAAAGAATGGATTTAAAAAATGAAAAGGTTCTTGTGGCAAACCGAGGTGAAATTGCCATGCGTATCACCAGGGCTTGCCATAAACTTGGTGTGGCCTTTACTTGTGTTCATACAGCTGAAGATGCTGCTTCAGGGCATGTGCGTTTGGCCCGTAAACTGGGAGGGGAAAAAAGTCTTTATCAAGTTTCCTCTTACCATGATGCCAATGAAATTGTAGCTGTGGCAGATGATGCTGAATGCACCGCCATTCACCCAGGCTATGGCTTCTTTGCTGAAGACTTTCGCTTTGCGCGCCGTGTTACCAAGCGTGACCGTAAACTTACCTTCATAGGGCCTTCTTGGAAAATTATCCGTGAACTGGGCGATAAAATTAATACTAAACGTCTTGCACGTAGTTTGGGTGTGCCCACAGTGCCAGGCTCTGACCGTCCCATTTATGATGAGATGGAAGCAGAAAAAGTAGCACGTTCTGTTTTTGAATTTCAGCTACAACGCGGTATTAAGCAACCCTTGGTACTTGTGAAAGCTTCTGCCGGCGGCGGTGGTATGGGCATTGAGGAAGTGTATGATATTGATAACTTCCGCTCTGTGTATCGCCGTATTCGTAACTATGCTCTACGCCAGTTTAAAGATGAAGGCGTACTCATTGAACAGCGCATCATGGATTTTAATCACCTTGAAGTGCAAATTGTCTCTGACCGCAGCGGGAAAAACCCCGTACACTTTGGCACACGTAACTGCTCCATTCAGTCCACAGGTTTGCAAAAACGCATAGAAATTGCCCCCGGTTTTGACCCGCAAAATATTAAATATACCTTTGATGCAGCGCAAGTTTTACGCGATATTATACAATACTCCCTCACCATGGCGCGCAGCGTAGGCTATGACAATGTGGGCACATGGGAATGGATTGTCACTAGAGATGGCGAGCCCTTCCTCATGGAAGTGAACACGCGTATTCAGGTGGAAAATGGTGTTTCTGCGCGTATTTCCAGTGTGAAGAATCGTCTTGCCTTGGGTGAAGTTGACCTCATTGCCGAACAAATTCGCATAGGTCTTGGCGATCCGCTTGGGTATTCACAAGAAGATATTTCCTTTGAAGGTGTTGGCATTGAGTATCGCCTCATTGCTGAAGACCCAGATAATCGCTTTTCACCTTGGGTGGGCACCATTGATAGCTATGGCTGGCGAGACCACGACTGGCTCACCATGCTTACCCACGTACCCACCGATGAACCCTATGTAATTCCCACTGAATTTGACCCCAACTTGGCGCTGGGTATCATTTGGGGCAAGGACATTGAAGAAGCTAAAGCCCGTGGTGTAGACTTTTTAGACACCATGACCTTGCAAGGTCACAACAATGCAGGTGAAGAGCTTAAGTCCAACATCAACTTTTTGCGTACCAACACAGCGCGTATCCTTAAGTTTTAATACGTAAGAACTTGTGTTTTATACAGCAGACAATACTGAGTAGAAAGGTCTTAACATGGATAATTCAATAGAAAAACGCTTACAAAGCCTTCAAGATAGGCTTGTATATATACAAGATGTTTTTGTAGATAAGCATCAAGACAAAGTGCAGATGCTACGCGAAAAGCTGGAGCAACTAGCAGCACGCCTCAATGAAGGCACTGCTTCTGATGCCCATACTGAAGTGGTCACCGTAGAAGAGCTCTTTGGCTTCATGGAACGTAAGCTTGAAGCCAAGCTTACGCCCATGGATATGGTTCGTATTGTGCGCCATCCGCAACGCATGTGTTTACGCGATATTTTGGAAAATGTGTACGATAACTTTACAGAGATTGGCGGTCAGGACGAATTTAGCATTGACCCCAGTATGTTGATTGCCCGTGCTATTATCACGCGTCGTCGTGGTAAAAAGACCTATAACCAATCTGTTATGGTTATTGGGCAAGAAAAAGGCCACGGTGCAGAATTTCGTAA
>CAYJNA010000116.1:0-6982 GCA_964371225.1 uncultured Desulfovibrionaceae bacterium | reverse complement strand
TTTAGACATATGAAATGCTTTTTTCAGTTGTCGGCTACACAAGACGTGCCTCTGGCATGGCTTGACGCCACGTAAAATAAGCCGTCACTTGCTTACGGCGTCCCCGAAAGGGGTATTTGGAGTGAGCGTGCCTTTCTTAAAAACGAGTGGAAACACGTTTTTAAGCATCGACTATTTAAGTTAGTTTGCACTTTGTTTTATAGCGATTAATGACTTTATTGGTGTAAAGTAATATACGTTTTAAATTTCTTAGTGTACCACCCGCTCACGTCTTTGCAATTTCTTCTATTTTTCTTCTATTTTTTTTGGTTTTTTTTCTAAAAAACCTAAAAGAAATTTTCCTTTTTTTTGCTAGGTTTCAAACTTGAAATTGCTTTTCGATTTCGACATGTTACAGGCTGTCTTTTTATACATATAAGATTGAGGAATTATAATGAATAATATACTAGTGTTAGGCCTTATAGTTGTTATTTTGGGCGCTGCTGCTGGGTATATCCTTTGGCAAAAGAAAAAAGGTGCAAAATGCATTGGATGCTCTAGCGCTGGCAATTGCGATAACTCACAAAACAAGTAGTCAGATAGGTAGATACATAATACCCCGTTACAAAAGAGCATTTTTATATGATATAATGAAAGTGTGTGCTTTTTAACTTAGTGTAACATTTAGAATATATGGAGAATTATGAATAATTCTAAAGGTGAAGAAAATATTCGCTTAGTAGATGGAGAACTGAATAAACAATATATCGTTAAAGACATCGTGACAGACGGTGATGACGAAATGAAAGGTTTTCTTTTTACCCTTGGCTGTTATGAAGGTCAATCTATTACCATTATATCAAGACTTAATAATAATTTTGTAGTTGTAATAAAAGATGCACGGTATAGCATTGATATGGATTTAGCTAAAGCAATATATATTTAAAAAATTACATATATCTTTAAAGGAGATAGTCATGAGAATTGCGTTAACGGGGAACCCAAATAGTGGTAAAACAACACTATTTAATGCTATTACAGGAAAAATTGAAAAGGTGGGTAACTGGGCTGGAGTTACCGTTGATAAAAAAGAGGCAAGCATAAAGAAAAATCTTTATGCATCATCTGAAAAGCTTACTGCTGTTGATTTGCCTGGTGCATATTCCATGTCTCCTTTCACATCAGAAGAAAATATTACGCGCAGTTTTGTAAAAACAGAAGCACCTGATGTTATTATTAATATAGTAGATGCAACAAATTTATCACGTTCCTTGTTTTTAACGACACAGCTTTTGGAAATGGGCATTCCTGTTGTCATAGCTCTTAACAAAAGTGATTTGAATAAGAAAAAAAATATTACAATAGATATTGAAAAACTTTCTTCAGCTTTGCATTGTCCTGTAGTATTGACCGTTTCCACGGACTCTAATGATCAAGGACTTAAGGATGTTATTGCATCTGTGCTGGCAGTAAAAGGCAAAGGCCAGCAAGCAAGCTATGCAGAACCAGAGGATATAAAAGATGAAGATGCACAAAAATCTGCAGATAAAAATAGATATGAATTTGTAAATACTCTTGTGGAACAAGTGGAAACACGCATAACAACAAGCCATATGCAAACCATGCAGGATAGCCTTGATCGCATTCTTGCACATAAATGGTTTGGAATACCCATTTTTATGGCTGTGATGTGGGGTGTTTTTTATATTTCACAAACCACACTTGGTACCTTTATTGCCGACTGGCTTGTAGGGTATATAGATATGTTTAATGAATGGGCTGCAGGAGCTTTAGGCGATGATGTGTCTCCGCTTTTAAGCGCCATTTTGCTCGATGGTATCATTGGTGGTGTGGGTGCCGTGCTCGGCTTTTTACCACTTATTATGGTGATGTTCTTTTTGTTAGCCCTGTTGGAAGATTGCGGGTATATGGCTCGTGTTGCTGTGGTTATGGATAGATTTTTCAAAACAGTAGGGCTTTCAGGCAAGTCTATTATTCCTATGGTTATAGGTACAGGCTGCGCAATTCCAGGCGTTATGGCTACGAGAACCATTAGAAACGAGCGTCAAAGAAGAACAACAGCCATGCTCACGCCCTTCATGCCATGCGGCGCTAAACTTCCTGTTATTGCTCTTTTTGCCGGTGCTTTTTTTGCGGATGCTCCATGGGTAGGTACGAGCATGTACTTTACAGGCATAGCACTTATTATCGTGGGGGCATATCTTATAAAGATTATCACGGGCGAAAAATATGCACGTTCTTTCTTTATTATGGAATTACCAGAATATCAAATTCCAAGTCTTTTACGTGCCACCATGTCTACGCTTTCTCGTGGTAAAGCTTTTATCATAAAAGCTGCTACCATTATCTTAATTTGCAACGCTCTTGTACAAATTATGCAAACTTTTGATTGGTCATTCAACGTTGTTGCAGAAGGTGCAGAAGGCACAAGTATATTGGCTTCTATTGCAAGTCCCTTTGCTTTCTTACTGATTCCTTTGGGCTTTGGGGTATGGCAGTTGGCGGCAGCGGCCATCACTGGTTTTATTGCCAAAGAGAACGTTGTTGGCACCTTAGCGGTGGTTTATGGCATTACAAATTTTATTGATACAGAAGAATTAGCCCTTGTAAGTGGCGCTTCCACAGTGGCAGAAACCATGGGCATGACTTCTGTTGCTGCATTGGCATATCTTATGTTTAACTTGTTCACTCCTCCTTGCTTTGCCGCCATTGGAGCCATGAATGCTGAAATGGAAAACAGAAAATGGTTGCTTTCTGGCATTGGCTTACAGTTTGGTACAGCATTTGTTGTTGCATTTTTTGTGTATCAAGTGGGCACGCTTATGACCCTTGGTACCGTGGGAGCAGGTTTTATTCCAGGACTTATAGTTGTGGTCGCCCTGTTCAGTCTTTTAGCATATTTAACTAGGCAAGGATGTATAGTATCCAATGCAAAATATCATGTTGCCTCCCCTCAGTAAATAATTCTAAAAGAATAGTTGTAGCATAAGCAAGTAGAGTGCCCTTAATACTTAAAGGTATTAAGGGCATTCTCAATAATATTGCGTTGTATTTTATTTTTGTTTTTCTTTAGGAGTAAGTTACCAAGAAATTTAAATGGTGGCGTATATTATTTTACAAGAAAAGTACTCTCTTAGTATGCTCGTTTTTGTCTGCCAAAAATTACAGTGTTTTGTAAAAAATTGTAAATCTTATTTGCTTTGTCTCTTTTCATGAATTTCAGCCGGAATGCCTGAGCTTACATGCAGCTGCATGCTTTGCCCGTCCAGAAGATAAAGCGTCGCGCTGAGAGATTGGCTATAGAAATTTAGCTGACAATTTTTTGCATCTATGCATTGCATAAAAGCCTCATTGATAGCGTCACTTCCCTTGCTTTCAAGCATTGTTTCTTTTCCGTCAACGATGACTTTATCTAGCTCAAGACTTGCGCCATATGCGTCCTTAGCTAATATTGCTATATTGGCAGGCGTAATCATAAAAGGAACTTCAAAACGTATATCTTTCACTTTATTATCTTTTAGCACAAGGCTATTTTCTGTTATATTCCAATGGTATCCGGCAAAGTTTAAAACATCACTCGTATCATTTTCAAGCTTTGTTCCAGGTGTTAGCCATTCATTATAGTTTTCCACTGGGGTGTTAGGAATAAGTTGCGCAAAGATAAAAAGGGGAAGACCCGCCACCTGCTGTTCAATATAATCTTCTGCCATGGCAGTGTATAAGGGGATGGTATGTTTACTATGCCTTGAAATAGGGCTTAATTCCATACTAAAGTTATCCAAGGAACCCACTTCGTGTTCAGTGAATATTTGCCATTTTTTTCCATTTTCCATGGTAAAAACAAGACGCGAGCATAAATTTTCGGGAAATTTTGCATCAGCTATATGAACACTACTGCCTGCTGCTAAATTCTCAAGAACAAGACTTTCAGGTTCCATGCCTTGACTACTGAAGCACTCAAGGCTTTTAATATTTACGTCGGTATTATTTTGCACTTTAATATTTTGTGCTGCGGCCAAAGAGCCATGTAAAACAACAAAAGACAAGAAAGCAATAGAAAGCACAGTGATTTTTTTCATGTTTGTGTCCATTTTTTTTTAAATTTTATTATGGAGCCATAAACTTTTATTTGCAATATGTCAATATGGCTATAAATTTTAATGTACAGTAGGAGTGGTACGTTATGGGAAATGCATTATAATAAACTTTGCCAGAAATAAATGCAGGGAATACGTTTTTCTGGCAAAGTTTAGATAAATAAGGTGTGTTTTTAAATGGTGATTCTATAAAAATATGTTCATGTGTTCCATAGCATTGTATAAGTAAGTCGTATCTATGTAACAATGCATCATATGTGTGCTTACAGTTTAGATTACTAAAATTTTTTTTAGAAGGCTTTGTCAATCATCTTTACAAATATAGCTCTATTTTCTTTACTTTTTATTTATGCAATAGTTAGCGTGTGCTGCATGTTGTTTTTTCGTCGAAAATGAGCTTCTTCTTATGATAAGGGCTGTCGTAGGGTACTATAGTTCCGGTTATCACTAATTCTAGCTCTCTATCTGTTCCTTTCAGAAAGCATTGTCTGAAACTTTCACTTGTTTCAGAAAGTTCACCTATAAAAAGCACTCCGGTTAAATTATCTGGCGCAGCCACTAGGGTAGCGTAGTCTATGTTTCCTTCAGGCTGCAAATAGGGATAACCGACAATAGTTTCATCCGCAGAGTAACTATCGCTGCCAGTGAATAAAAAAAGACCGGCGCATAAAGTCAAAGCAATAAAAATTTTTTCTTTTAACATGTTTTCTCCTGATACTGTTACATTGTTATCAGTAAGTTTTTGCTACAACACATTATTTATAGAGAATTTTGGTATTCGATGCAACACATCTTTACCTTGCAATAGTAGTACACACAAGTATTCATGTGGGGGATGCCATCTTAATTTTATATAAATTTGTATTTTATAAATATAGCGTGAATATGACTTGTTTTACAATATTTAGGTTTATTTAGCATGAACATGCGCGGTGCATTTGTAGCAATGCCACTAGAGATGACTTGTATTGTCCGCAAGAATAAAGGACAAATCTACCTTAGTGCAGGGGGGTGCAAGTTATTGCAGATTTTATGTAATGAAAAGCCACTCATAATTTTTACGGAATATTATGAGTGGCTTTTATAGTACTACCATGTATTGTAGCGTATTCTTTCTGCTTTATAATGATTTTTTTGCTTTGGTATCGCTTTTGGGTAGCCAATGGGGACAAAGGCAAGAGGAATTATGTTTTCTGGTAGACCAAACTCTTTTGCCACAAGAGGTTGAATCCTCTCATTGGGGTACACACCCGTCCATATGGCTCCAAGGCCTAAAGCATGCGCTGCCAGCAAAATATTTTGTGTAGCTATTGATACATCAATAATTCCATAGCCTTTTTGATGCTTCACTTTTTCATTGTCAACACATGTTAAAATTCCCATGGGAGCACTTTTCATAAAAGAACCGTATTTATTGATTTTTGAAAGAGCTAGTATTTTTTCCTTATCAGTAACAACAATAAATTCCCATGGTTGCTCATTGTAAGCACTGGGAGCCGCCATGGCAGCACGCAAAATAATGTCGAGGTGCTCATCGCTCACTTGTTGGTCTGTAAAAGAACGTATACTACGCCTACTCATGATGGCTTCAATGGTTTCTAATTTTTTGGGCTCACGGGCTAAAAGGAGGGCGGGAGATGAGACAGCAGCTATTCCTGCCGTAATACTTGCTCCGCGTAAAAAGTTTCTACGTGAAATGGACATGATTTTCTCCTAAATGGTTACTGATTATAGTTTTAGGTCAGCAAAAATGAAGATGCTTTTTGCCTATACCTATATTTTAGTCGGCGCTTTAAAGCGTGTTTTCACTGGTTTTTAAGAAAGGCACGTCTTGTGTAGCCCATAGCTGAAAAAAGCATTTCATATGTCTAAATTTTGCCAGAAAACGTATTCCATACGTGTACTTCTGGTAAAATTTAGTAAGCTTTTCACGTTATAAATTCTATTTTTACTGACATTTAAGTAATTTTTCAGTGTCGACTATAGTATAAGTCTCAGATGCAAAGGGTATATATTTACCTTGTGTGTACAGATTTCGCTATGTATCATATTAAAAATAAATTGCAAGTAATACATGTAAAATTAAATGGTTACTTAAATGTAACCAGTAGGGGACGTAGCATATGCCTCAAAAGGTCAAGCAAGCTAAAGTGTTAAAATGTGGTGTCCAAATATCTCTTTCGGTTATTGGGGGAAGATGGAAACTTGTTATCATTTATTTTCTTTTACGAAATGGAACGTTACGCTTTGGTGAGCTTAATAAAATAATGCCACTCATATCTAAGAAGGTTTTGACAAGCCAGCTTCGAGAGCTAGAAAAAGATGGTATTGTACATCGACAAGTACAGGATACACATGTGGAATATTCTTTAACCGAATACGGCCTTTGCCTTAAGGATATTGTCTTAACTCTACGTGAGTGGGGTGAAAATCACGCTAAATTGGCATTGAAGGTAGATGAAATTTGAGGGATAGTATAATTTTATAACAATGTGTCGATGGAAACTTTTAACCGTTAGAAAACACATATCGGGTCTTGTTGTCCCTATCTTTGGTGAAGAACCGTTATGAACGAATTATGAACGAAGGTATGGCACAAGCTATGGAAGTAGGCCTTTTTCCGGTTATCGGTGCAGTCTTCAGCTCACCGCTATATTGTGGAAGGTATTGAAATACACCTTGCCTTTCTCCTGTTAAGTCTTATACTCCCTGACAGGAAAGAAAAGCAGAGTAATGTACTATGTTTTTCGCTCTTTGCCCCTTGCTACCGTCATACGCTTTTTAAGAATCATTTATTTATAACGGCGTGGTAGCTCTGAAAAATCTGAGGGGTTGCCCACGAAAAAAGGGGCTTAAAGCTTTTAACTTTAAACCCCTGAAATTTC
>CAYJNA010000115.1:0-7075 GCA_964371225.1 uncultured Desulfovibrionaceae bacterium | reverse complement strand
AATATCACTTGGGCTGAAGAAATGGAAAAAGCCGGTGTACACGTGGTATACGGTATGCCCGGCATGAAAATTCACGCAAAACTGTGTCTTGTTATACGCCGTGAACCCCAGGGTGTGCGCCGTTATGTGCATATAGGTACAGGAAATTATAATCCTTCCACAGCTAAAGTTTACACAGATTTAGCATTATTTACCGCACAGCCTGAAATTTGCGCCGATGTAAGTGATATATTTAACACCATGACAGGCTATGCAGAACAGGAAGGCTTTAGACATCTTCTTGTGTCCCCTGCCAGTATGCGTAGCAAGCTTATTGAAGCCATAGAGCAAGAAATACAGCGCCACAAAAAACATGGAGATGGTAAAATCCTTATTAAGTGCAATCAAGTGGCTGATAAGGACTGCATACAAGCCTTATACCGCGCCTCCATGAGCGGTGTGAAAATACGCATGCAGGTGCGCGGCGTGTGTTGTCTGCGCCCAGGAGTTGCTGGAATTAGTGATAATATTGAAGTAACGTCTCTGGTAGGTCGCTTTTTAGAACACCCCAGAATTTACTACTTCCATAATGGCGGGCAAGCAAAAATCTATACAGGCAGTGCCGATCTTATGCCGCGTAATTTGGATAGACGTATTGAAACCCTCGTACCCATTTTAGACCCTGACTTACAAAAGCAATTACGTGATGATATACTTTTAACGCATCTTAATGACACGGCAAAAGCATATGAATTACACGAAGATGGCAGTTATATACGCCGCAAATTACCACGTGGACAAACACCGTATAATGCACAAAAAGAAATGCTACGCATGCGGGAAGGTAAGTAGATGAAAATATGTCCAAAAAAATTGTAACGTTTTCCCCTGTATTGGCAGAATCTTTACAGCACGGCGCGCGCGTGGCTCGGTTTAGCAAATCTTTGTTTGCTGGCCTTTCACGTTTGCATGATTTAGATTCAAAGTGGTTGCATATTCTTTTTTTGGGGGCAAAACTTCACGATATTGGTTGGCTTCACGGAAAAAAAGCACATCATAAAAACTCTGCAGCCATGATTCGCGCTGGGCGCATTAGTGATACGCAAGCTTTGCCTATACCTGTGGAACCCAAAATACGCCATTTAGTGGCCATGGTGGCAAGGTACCATCGTCGTGCTGAGCCGCATATTTTACACGCACGATTTGCGGCTTTATCTAAAAAAGACCGCAAGGCTATGCTTTTTCTTGCTGGCATCATACGTCTTGCCGACGCTCTTGATTTTAGTCATACTGGAGCCGTGAAGGATATTTATATACATCTTCATTCCGACACCATACACCTTGCACTTCTCAGTAAGGTTGATTGCCAAGCAGAAGTTGATAGAGTTGCTGTGAAGAAAGGATTATTTTGTAAGACTTTTCAACGCCATGTGACATGCAGTCCTGTAATACATGACTAGCCAAGACCAGTGAGGAACTATGAACGAGCGTATTTCTCTCCCCTTTGATTTAGAGCCTTCGCGCAAAGTGCCTCTCAAGTTACACAGTAGTAAAACTATTGGTATCATAGACCTTGGGAGCAACTCTGCACGCCTTCTTTTGGTGCATATAGCCCCCGATGGCGCCCATAGCATACTTAATAGAGTTAAGCATATGGTACGCCTTGGCGAAAATGCCTTTGAAACCAAACTGCTTCAGGAAGCAGCCATAGAGCGAACTCTTTTTGTATTGGGTTCCTTCATGGAAATGTGCAAACAATACGAAGTAACAGAAATACTGCCCATGGCCACTGCGGCTGTGCGCGATGCCAGAAATTCTACGGAATTTTTATTACGAGTTCGGGAAAAAACAGGCCTAGAGCTACAAGTTATTTCCGGTCACGAAGAAGCAAGGCTCATATGCCTTGGCGTTTCTAGCGGCCTTCCTTCAAGTCTTGGTTTAAGGGTATACATTGATATTGGCGGTGGCAGTACTGAAGTTGCCGTAGCCAATGCCCATGGCACTGAATGCCTAGACTCTCTCAAAGTGGGCTGCGTGCGCCTCACCAATAGCTTTCTCAATGATTACCCTGACAAAGTACCTAAAAACATTTTTGCTGCCATGTGTAACTACGTTAAAAGCAAGGCAAGTCATACCACAGGGAGATTGAAGCATTTTCAACTCACAGAATTGGTGGGAAGCTCTGGCACGGCTTTGGCTTTACAAAATATCGGACATCGCTTGCAATACGGCACTGCCCCTTCTTCGGAGCAAAATACACTTAGCCTAGAAGGCTTGCTGCTTGCCAGTAAGCATATTTGCAATCTCACGGCTGATGAGCGCCGCTTGTTGCCAGGGGTAAACAATAGACGTGCTGAGGTTTTGGTGGCAGGTGCTGCCATACTCCAAACCCTCATGGAAGACTTTAACTTTTCACAAATAACTGTAAGTAATCGTAATTTACAAGATGGAATACTTATGGATTATTTACAGCGCCATCCACAAAATACGCAAAAGATTTCTTCGCCTGTGCGCGAAAAAAGCATTTTGCAATTGGCCAAGCGTTGCCAGTACGAAGAACAACATGCCAAACATGTGGCGAATCTCACTTTGCAAATTCATGACTCTGCCGTGGATATGGGTTTAATTCAACTAGATCACCAAGCACGTGAGCTATTACACTATGCAGCCTTATTGCATGATATAGGAATTTTTATCGCCTATGCCAAACACGCCACACACGGTGCCTATATCATCAACAAATCGGAGCTCCTTGGCTTCACAGAGGAAGAAATCGAGCTTATGGCTACCCTCGTGCAGCTACATAACCTTAAGCCCAACAAAAAGCATTCTAGCCTCATTCCCAAGGGTACAGGCCTTCGCAAGCATTTACACTTTTTCCCGCTATTTTTAGCTTTAGCGGAAAACATGGATCGCCTACACTGCAGTCATGTGACAGAGACACATTTCATGCGAGTTAAAGATAAATTATCGCTTATAGTAAGTGGCAAAACAACCAGCCCCGTGGAAGTGGACGCAGTGGCTACCATGGAACCCCTGCTACAAAATGCGCTGGATGAAAAAGTATCTATTCACTTCACATCATTAACTCTTTAAGAAGAAAAAAAATCTAAAACATCCATGTTAAAGGTTTACTTTAACCTATAGTAAAGTAAACCTTTAACAATACCGTCTCAATCTGCAAATTCTCTTTTTTACAAAAAAACAATGCAAATATGAATTGCTATTTTTTACTCAATAGTATTTTTTTTATTTTGTATTTCAAATACAAATGACACATTCACTTTCTTTTAACAAAAATACAATGCAATTTCGCATTAAAAAGACATTCTTTATAATGCGGTAAAATACTATCTTGAACATGAAAGCGATGCATTTTTGCATTATATGCAGTATTTTTTTCAGCACTCTGCCACTTTCTTCTTAACTTTACTCCTGCTAAACGCACTTCCTTTTTTTAATTTACAAAAAAAAATTCTCTAAATTTCGTGCATTTGTTCAAAAAATAACAATCGCTACTATTAAAAAATTGTCTTCAAAAAGACTTTGGTACAAGTATTGCTCTTATTGTGACGGATTAATTTTGTGAGGAAATGACACTTTCTTTACCCTTCAAAATTTTTCTTACGTTTATAAGTTGTATTTAAGAACATGCTAGGGATTAAGCATGTGCCAAGTAACTTTTTTACATGATTTTTTTCACGAGGAGTTTTGCCTATGAATGCCCCGAACCCGTCACCCTGCAGCGAACAAAGAGCAAATTTAAACAAAACCATGTCCCCTCTTGCCACTTGGGCCCTAGCATTTGGATCCATTATTGGCTGGGGGGCTTTTGTTATGCCAAGCCTTCGTTTTCTCCCACAGTCTGGCCCTCTAGCAGCCTGTATTGGTTTTGCCCTTGGTGGTATTTTGCTCATGTTTGTTGCAGTAAGTTATGGGAAAATTGTAGGGAAATATCCTGTAGCTGGTGGGGCTTTTGCATACGCCTATGCGGCCTTTGGTTCCACAGCAGCCTTTGTGTGTGGCTGGGCCATGGTGCTTGGCTATCTATCTATCATAGCCTTAAACGCCACAGCACTGGTTCTACTCACGCGCTTTCTTATGCCGCATGTACTCAACTTTGGCCATTTATATGTTATAGCTGGCTGGGATGTATACCTTGGCGAATTACTCTTCTTAGAAGCCGTTTTGGTGGTATTTGGTGTGCTTAACATCATTGGCGCCGATGTTATCAGCAAAATTCAAGTGGCATTGGCGGTTATTCTTGCCATTGGCGTGGCCGCGCTTACCATAGGCACCTTCACTGCCCCCACAGCCAGCCTTGCAAATTTAAATCCGCTTTTTGCCGAAGGTCGTAGTGTCTTTGCCAGCATAGCAGCTGTTATAGCAGTGGCACCTTGGTTATATGTTGGTTTTGATACCATCCCTCAAGCGGCAGAAGAGTTCAATTTTTCGGCTGAAAAAGCCATTAAGCTCATGGTTCTTGCCATCGGTTGCGGTATCATTGTGTATGGCCTTGTGACCGTTGCTGTGGGCATTGTTATCCCTTATCCAGAGCTTTTAAAATTAGATACACCTTGGCACACTGGCTATGTAGCAGACCTTGCCTTAGGCTCCTACGGCACCATCTTTCTTGCCATGGCCGTGGTGGCCGGTATCCTCACCGGTATTAACGGTTTTTATGTGGCTAGCTCTCGTCTTCTTTTCAGCATGGGTCGTGCTCACATTTTACCTACATGGTTTGCTAAAATTGATGACAAGCACAAAACACCTAAGAATGCCCTTATTTTCACCTTGGCCTTTGTACTTATTGCTCCCTTTTTTGGACGCGAAGTACTAGACTGGGTAGTAAGCATGTCTGCCATTGGTACCATCATCGCATATCTTTTTGCCTCTTGGGCAGCATATAAAATCCTTTCTCGTGACAAGAGTGAAAGTATTTGGATGGTACGTTGCTCCATATTAGGCTGCATAAGCTCCATTGCTTGCTTGGGCTTATTAACTTTACCTTTTTCTCCAGCCGTAATTGGTAAAGAATCTGCTTACGCTTTAATAGTATGGGTAATTCTTGGCGCCATCTTCTATGTGACACGCTGGAACGACATGCGTAACTTCCCAACCAATGATCGCGCATATCTTATTCTTGGAGAGTCAGACCTCACCGAATATGTAAGATTTCGCAGTAGCAAATAAAGCATAGGGTTAGCTTTAACCTTAAGCCTCCTAGACACGATAAAGCCCCGTTTACCTTTACTCCCTTTGGTAAACGGGGCTCTATCTTTGCCAAAAATACTCTTTGTTTTTATAACATAAACACCTTATACAGCATCGTGCGTAATGGCATTTAAATCTATTTTATATCTTTGTGCCTTACGAACAATGGTAGATTGGCTTACTTTAAGACGTTTTGCCGCTTTGTATGTACTTCCAAGCTCACGCAAAGCTGTACCTATGAGATTTTTTTCCACTTGCTCCACAGCTTCTTTTAAGCTGATTCCTAAAGTATAAGAAGGCATATCCGATACAGGTAATTCTGCCAAAAAATACGAAGGTAAATCATCTATGCGAAAAATATTCCCTTCACACATGGTATGTAAATACTGCACAAGGGCGCGTAGCTCACGTATATTTCCCGGCCATGCATAGGTGGTAAGAGTAGACAATAAAGATGGCGCAAAGCTTCGTTTCGTTTCTTTACCTTCCATAAGATGCAAAAAATGATACACAAGCTCTGGAATGTCTTCGGGCCTTTGGCGTAAAGATGGTACTTTAATGGGCAATACTCTTAAACGGTAAAAAAGATCCTGCCTAAAACTTCCTTTACTGACCATTTCTTCTAAATCTTTATTGGTGGCGGCAATGATACGCACATCACTTTTTAAAGACTTTGTCCCCCCCACACGCCGAAAAGTACTATCATCAAGCACATGCAGTAAGGTAGCCTGCATGGCCAGTGGCAACTCCCCCACTTCGTCTAAAAAAAGTGTTCCGCCGGTGGCGAGTTCAAAAACACCTTTTTTACCATCACGCAAAGCACCCGTAAAAGCACCACGCTCATAGCCAAAAAGTTCAGACTCTACCAATTGCGCAGGAATGCCACCACAGTTCAAGGCTATAAAGGGGCCTTTAGCACGTGAGCTCATTTCATGTATGCGTTTTGCGGTGAGGCTTTTTCCTGTTCCAGTTTCTCCAAGAACAATACAAATAGCATCATTTTGTGCAGCTTTGAGCATACTTCGACGCAATTCAGCCACGGCATCACTGATGCCTACAATGCCATAATTTTCTAAAGATTCTAGCTTGGCTTTATAGCTTTTATTAGTTCGTTCTAAATCGCTCAAGCGCGTTTGCATATTATCTAATTCGGTAATATCGCGAATAGAAGCTATTACTCTCCAAACCTCTCCATTTTCATCAAAAATAGGCGTACTGGTGTTTAAACAGCGTCTACCATTGGCATAATCGTCAAACATGGTCACAGTACGCTTTTCTTCCAAAGCACGTAATGTCACACAAGCGGTAAATTTTAAATCATCCATGGCTTCTGTAACATGCTTTCCAATAACATCTCCATGCTTAATGCCGGCGATACGCTCCATGGCATTATTAATACGTAGGGTAATACCCTGCGCGTCAATAACCCATATGCCATCGTGAATGGAGTCCAACAGCACCGCTTGTTCTCTTTCGTGCAAGTGCGATTCTACAGGTATGGTCATACTCTTCCTTATTTATTGCTTTTGGCAATGCAAAAACGCATTGGCGATGCAAAATTAAATTAGTTATATATAAGCCTCAGAGAAAAAGCAATGCGTTATTGCATCACACCCAAAAATAACACTTAGATTCAGTAAAATTCCCTACAAATTAGTTAAAAAATATATCAATAATTTCAAATAGATAAACTTTTTATTCCAAAAGAGGCTTTTTTTTATACTTTGGCACAGGCATTGCTATACTTATCACAAGTGTGACGGTGAAAACCGTAGCAACACTTTAATTAGTGAACTTTTTTTTAACAATTCATTTTAGGAGAATCAAAATGATTATAGGTGTACCAAAAGAAATTAAGGCCAATGAAAACCGCGTTGCTATC
>CAYJNA010000114.1:0-7087 GCA_964371225.1 uncultured Desulfovibrionaceae bacterium | reverse complement strand
TAAACTATAAATTCTATTTTTACTGACATTTAAGTAGTTTTTCAGTGTCGACTATGCAAAATCACACTATAAATGGTGCAGCTGCCATGTCTTTTTGCGAAAGGAGAGGTTCTTGTACAGGCCATGTAATGCCCAAGGATGGAGAGTTCCAAGCATAGGAGCCTTCATCGTGGGGATCATAAAAATCCGTCACTTTATAATGGAAATGCGCCCTTTCTGAAGTAACCACAAAGCCATGCGCCAGCCCCGGCGGCACCCATAATTGCCAGTGATTATCTTGCGTTAGCTCCACCCCATACCATTGCCCATAGCTGGAAGAATCCTTACGAATATCCACCGCCACATCAAACACAGACCCCACTGAGACAGAAACCAACTTCCCCTGTGGCTTGGTTTTTTGAAAGTGCAAACCACGCAAAACACCATAGGCAGAGCAAGAATGATTATCCTGCACAAAAGGCATATCTATACCAAGCTGTGCATAGCGTTGTTCTTGCCATGTTTCTAAGAAAAACCCACGAGCATCCCCAAAAACCTTTGGCTTTATGAGTAAAACGCCTTGAATAGGTGTTTGTACCACCTCCATACTATACCCCTTTACTGCCATCGGCCAATTCTAAAAGATATTCTCCATAGGCGGACTTTCGTAAAGCCACGCCACAAGCCCGTAATTCTTCCGTGCCTATAAAACCCTTACGCCAAGCTATTTCTTCAGGACAAGCCACGTACAAACCTTGACGCGTTTGCATGGCCTGTACATACGAAGACGCCGCCAAAAGCGAATCATGCGTTCCTGTATCAAGCCAAGCTATGCCGCGCCCCATAAGCTCCACGCGTAAATTACCGCGTTGTAAGTATACATTATTCACATCGGTGATTTCCAGCTCTCCGCGCGCTGAGGGCTTTATAGATGCGGCTATATCCACCACATCAGCATCATAAAAATACAAACCTGTCACCGCATAGTTCGAGCGCGGTGTAACTGGTTTTTCTTCAATGCTTATGGCTTGTTGCTCTTCATTAAATTCCACCACACCATAGCGTTCAGGGTCGCTCACGTGATAGCCAAAAACTGTGGCGCCATGTTCCTGCGCAGAGGCATGGGATAAAAGCGAATCAAGATTATGCCCAAAGAAAATATTATCCCCCAGCACTAAACAAGAAGGATGCCCTTCAATGAAGGGGCGCGCCAACAAAAAAGCTTGCGCCAAGCCATCGGGAGAAGGCTGAACAATATAGCGGAAAGTACAGCCCCACTTTCCCCCATCGCCTAGCAATTCCTCAAAAAGTGGTAAATGTTGCGGAGTGGAAATGATGGAAATATCCCGTATACCTGCTTGCAGCAAAATACTTAAAGGATAATATATCATGGGCTTATCATAAATGGGCATAAGCTGCTTACTAATGCTTAAAGTAAGCGGATGCAAACGCGTTCCCGAACCGCCAGCTAAGATGATACCTTTACGTTCTTTCATATACAAACCTATGCAAAATTTCGCCTAGCGGCCGGTGTAATTTTGTTGTAGCCAGTCTTGATATTCGCCACTACGCGCGCGTTTTACCCAATTTTGATTTTCCAAATACCAGCGTACCGTTTCTAAAATGCCCTCGTCAAAAGCCTGTGCCGGTGTCCAGCCCAATTCCGTCTCTATACGTGTACAATCAATGGCATAGCGAAAATCATGCCCAGGACGATCGCTCACATGGGTGATAAGGTCTGCATATATTCCATGGGCGCGTGGTTCAAAATTATCTAATACAGCACAAATGGCTTTTACCACTTCCATATTGGTGCGTTCTGCGCGTCCGCCAATATTATACGTGCGCCCTACCTTGCCTTTTTGTAAGACAACTTCAATGGCAGCGGCGTGATCTTCCACATGCAGCCAGTCGCGGATATTTTCTCCCTTGCCATAAATGGGTAGAGGCTTACCGTCCAAAGCATTGCATATGACAAGGGGAATAAGCTTTTCAGGAAATTGGCGCGGCCCGTAATTATTAGAACAATTGGTAATTAAAATGGGCAGACCATAGGTTTCATAAAAGGAACGTACTAAATGATCACTGGCGGCTTTGGAAGCAGAATACGGACTGTTGGGCGCATAGGGTGTTTCTTCGGTAAAGGCGGCATCTTCTAAACCTAATGTGCCAAAGACTTCATCGGTGGACACATGCAAAAAGCGAAACGCTTCTTTCTTATGTTCTTCCAACCCTTGCCAATGCTTTAAAGCCACACGTAAAAGCACGCAGGTTCCCAGCACATTGGTACGAACAAAAGCATCTGGATCTAAAATGGAACGATCCACATGAGATTCAGCGGCAAAGTTAATAATGGCATCGGGGGCATATTCTTGTAAAACATGCGCCATGAGCTCTTCATTGCCCATATCTCCATGTATAAAAATATGCTCTGCATCCCCTTCGAGAGGGGCTAAATTATCCATATTTCCTGCGTAGGTAAGCTTGTCCACATTGACCACACGCGCACCTTGCTCGCGACTTTGCAAAACATAACAAGAGCCTATAAACCCTGCACCGCCCGTCACCAAATAACATGCCATACTATCATCTCTTTTATAAAATTGTTCTGCCGCGCAAGCGTATATCTTACGCACCCACAAGCGCTTTACCACAGCGCACAAACACGACATAGCTTCTGTCATTTTTTCTTAATTTTAGACAAAAAACTTTGTATATACTAAAGTTATCCACCCCAAAAGTCTAGATACTTTCCTAAGCTTTTATCTATGCGCCCTCAAACAGACTGTCATCAACGCTCCATGAGACCGTACGCAATGAATTGCGCAGAGGTCTCAAACTATACCTTCACCACTTTCACAGCCGTTTGATAAAATACCACAGAACCGCCCACCACGTCTTGTAAAGCGGTATTTTGCAACACAGGATCCACACGCATGGCGGCATTGGCATGAATACCCGAGGCGCGGCGCATATCCCCTTCTACGCACTGACCATCAATGTACACATCCCCTGCGCCATTGGCCCAATGTCCATAGCCCAAGCTAAATGCCACCACACCGGGGCGCAAACCTTGTAAAATTTTTGCTTTGCCCACCATGGGCTTTGTATGCCTGGCGCAAATATGCCACAGCCCCTTTGGATTGCTGGCGGAAAGAATGTGTACTGCATCTCCGTCTTGTATACCCAAACGCGCGGCATCGCTGGCGGATAGCTCCACATGATTTTCCGGCTCGAGGGCGCGTAACCATGTATTACCGGCCGTGCGGCTTTTACATTGTGTGATGGTTTTGTATGTGATGAGCGTTAAATCATAGCCTGCTGCCACATCGGGCAATGCTCTTCCCAAACAGTCCACAGGGCTTTCCATAACACGCCCATAAGGCACATAGGCTTGCCCTGTCATACTATGAATACTTCTTGCCAAGGTATCAAAGTAAATGGAAATCATCTTCCCATAGGCATTGCTCAAATATTCCCCTGTATACGCATCTTCATATTCTTGAAAACGTCCACCGCGACTAAGCACCGTCACCACATGAGGCCATAGTTCTGCCCCCACCACATGTTGCCAGCGTTGGGCGTCAAAAATAGTACTGGGCAAATGCGCGCGCGCTGCCACAAAGCTTTGTATGTCTGCGTCACTGGCAGGTGGCACTTTTTGTGTGCCGTCTGCCTTTTCCCCGTGGGCAATATTAGCCACCATACGTAAATAAAAATCCTCTTGCCTGTATAAAGGCGTATTTTCTCCAAAGGCATGGGCGCCAAAACCGGAAAGCTGTAAACGCTCTGCCATGGCCAGCAAAGTCGTTTCCCATGTGAGGGACATGGGTACGCCATACACTGTCACCGTATCCGTAAGCGGAGCCACCACCGGCTGGCGCACCGGTGCCACCTTACACACTTGTGAAGGGTGAGAACCTGAAAACTCCCAGCGTTCTAAATATGTCACATCGGGAAAAATATAATCGGCATACATGCTGCTTTCCCCTATGGTAATATCCGAAGCCACAAGAAGAGGAATAGCGCTGACATCCTGTAAAATTTTAATAAGTTCATGACCGGCAGGTAAGGAGTATGTGGGGGCAGCCATATACAAAAAAAGCGCTTTTATGGGATACGGATAACCGTCGGCGGCGCTGGGCAGCACTTCTTGGTAAATATCACTGGCAAAAGGAAACCATACCCTTTTAGCAGGATAGCCTTCAAACAATGTTGTTTTTTCATAATGTACCCCATGACGGATACAAGAAATCCCCCAAGGGAAGAGCTTTTTCCCCTCAGAAATACAAAAGGGGCCGCCGGCCTTTTGTCCGCTGGCATCATATGTGGTGGCTTTAGACATACCCCCTTTCCAATCGCAATTTCCCATAAGTACATTGACCATCATCCAAATGGCCACATTATAAAAACCATTGGTATGTTGCGACACGCCGCGATGTATATCGGCCACGGCTTTTTTCCCATGTGCTGTAAATTCTTGTGCTAAAGTTTGTATTTCTGCTTCGGTGGTGCCGGCCTGCTCTGCCCACTCTTGCAAACTTTTCTCCATGCATGCTTCTTTATATATTTGCAAAACACTTTTAACCCTATGCCCCTGCACAAAAGTGTCCACAAAAAGCTCCCCATGAACAACATCGTCCACAGCATTGGGGTCAAAACACAAGGGTTTTCCTTGATACAGGGTCACAAAAGCGTCAAATTTCCATGTATCCCCTTGCTTTCCCTGACTTTTAGGCCGTTCCTGTGTGGCTATGCCTAAATCTGAAGCGCGTAAAAGAGGACCAGGGCTTCCATCGGCACGTATTTTCACCAGCCAAGCCCCTTGCGTCCATGTGGGTTCTCCATCGTGCAATGCGGCGCCCTTGGTACAATTGGCCAAATAGGTGGCGTCATACTTTTCATGCTCCACTATCCACCGTATCATGGCCATACCTAAAGCCCCTACCCCATGGGGCTGTACTGCAATCCACTTCCACGCTTTAGCCGCTGTTTTAGAATAACGCGGATCTGCCACAGCTATACGTTGTTTACCAGCGGCCATTTGCTGCACAAGTTTACCGGCACGTAAGGTGGGGCCATAATTGGCTTCCATGGGGTTGGCTCCCACAAAAAGTATAAAAGAAGCGTGTTGGGTATCCGCTTGCCAATAAAACTTCTCCCCACCTGTGAAAGCACCTTCATGAAATTGCTCCGACATGGCCTTACAGGTAAAATATAAAGAACCTTGGCATATGGTGGTATGCCCATGAGTATTCACACTGCCCAAATTATCACGGAAAAAACGCTTCGCAAATTCCGCACGCCCGCCCTTTTGCCGCCCCCACATATAGCAAATTTGATTGTTTTTTGGCCCCAAATCAGGATGATTGGGATCTATAAGATGGTGTAAATGTGCTGCATGCTTTTGCTTAAAATCTTCCAATGAAAGCTCTTTTGCGGCCACAGCTTGGGCATCTTTTGCCAATGCGGCCATCAAAGCGGCATCACGCAAGGTGGCTATATCTTGCAATCCTTGCACATGTCCCTCACCAAAAAGATTTCCCCCTCGCACAACTTCCTGTATAGCCTGATGAAAATCTATACTTTCCCATGCGCCTTCACCGCGTTTTCCCACACGCTTCAGTACTTTCTTTATGCGATACGGATCATATAAGGTTTGCATGCCTGCATAGCCTTTAGGACATAAAGCACCTTCCTGCTGCGCAGCTTCAGTCAAGGGCGTATCATACGCAAGATGCGGCGTTTTTGTCCAAGGGTTATACGGGTTCCCTTCTATTTTCACCACGCGCCCTTGCTGCACTTTTACCCTTATGCCACAATTGGTATTGCATTGCTGACACACAGTATATAATTGTTCTTCTTTATGCCGCGTCATGGACTAAACACCTCAAGTTATTTGTAACAATATTTTTATCGCTATAGATATAATACATGCGGCACCGTGGCCTCATCTTCACAACCGCCATGCACAGGCACCAAAGTTGCCAGCTTAGCCACCAAGGAGTGCTCATCCGCCATATTTCCAAAATAGGTAGCTCTCCCCACACAGGAAGTTACGCAAGCAGGTAACATACCTTGAGATATACGATGGGCGCAAAAGTGACATTTTTGCACCACAGAGCCTTTGAAGACAATATCTGCACGCGAAACAGCTCGTTGTATGTCATTGCCCAAAAGCACAGACGTGGACGGCACTCTGCCTTGCATCACGTTTTTTTTATGCCCCTTATACCACACCCGCGCCCCATAAGGGCATGCTTTCACACAGTGCCCACAGCCCACACATTTGTGCACATCATTTTGTACAATGCCCGTGCTGTGCTCTTGCCATGTGGCCTGTGTAGGACATACAGGCACACAAGGAGGCTGCGCACAATGCCTGCAAAGACGCGGTGTAAAAATGCGCGCTACATGGGGAAAGACCCCCTTTTCCTCTTCTGACACGGGGCGATAGATGACGCCCTCAGGCAAAGTATTTTCTGTGATGCATGCCACAGTACACGCATGACATCCTACGCATTTTTTCCTATCAATGACCATGCCCCAACGTATCACAGCCGCAGCACCTAAAGCCTTACAACGTGCTAAAGATTGATATAATTCTTGTTGCATACGTATTTGTACGCATATGGATTCTGCATTGTGTGTCATATTTTCCCTTGGTGTTTCCTACCATCCAAACAGTGCGCCTCGAGTACGCATGCTTTACAATAAAAAAGCTTACTATTCAATATTTCATCAAGAGTTGAAATTTATATATATAGCCATTTCTACAGCACGCCTTTATACATTATAACCATTTGATATTGAACAAAACATATACATAAAAGTTCTTTTTACAGATTTCAATTTTTGTTCTTTGCGCCTTAAAAAACTTTAGAATATATGTACACTGCTCCATTGCAAAAAAGTCTACTTTTTAAAGATAAGCTATGGGCACAATTATTTTTTTAAATATCATTTATGTGAAAATCTTTCCTTCGAGAGAAAAGTTTTCACGCAGATAAATTTTGTTAGCAATCTCTCCTATCTTATGAACTTTTTACTTAGTCGACACTGAAAAATTACTTAAATATCAGTAAAAATAGAATTTATAGTTTAAAAA
>CAYJNA010000113.1:0-7185 GCA_964371225.1 uncultured Desulfovibrionaceae bacterium | reverse complement strand
GGACTAGTTATAAAGTTATATTTTGAAAATACTTGTGCAAAGCTTTCCTTTTAGTCTGAAAGGCAATTTTAGCTTGAAAACGCGGTGCTTCTTCTTTCTTCCCATTGCCACGCTGTGCGTAAAATAGTGTCCAACTCGGCAAATTGTGGCTTCCAACCTAATTCTTTTTGCGCTCTGCTGGCATCACCTACCAAGGCAGGGGGGTCACCTGCGCGACGCGCTGCTTCATGTACTTGTATGGGGCGACCGGTAATTTCCTTAGCTGTGGAAATGATTTCGCGTACAGAATACCCCTGACCATTACCAAGATTATACACAGTGCTTTTTTCTCCGGCCCAAAGTCTTTGCAAAGCAAGTATATGTGCTTTGGCAAGGTCACACACGTGTATATAGTCGCGTACGCAAGTGCCGTCGGGGGTAGGGTAGTCTGTACCAAAAATGTGTATGGTTTTTTTAGGATCTTGCGCTGCCTGTAATACCAGAGGAATAAGGTGTGTTTCTGGTTCATGCCATTCACCAATGGCAATGTTTTCTTCACTGGGCAAAGCCCCTGCGGCATTAAAATAGCGCAAAGCGGTGTAGGGCATATGGTAGGCACGGGCGAAATCTTCTAGCATCCATTCCATCATAAGCTTGGTACGACCGTAAGGATTGATGGGGTTTTGCCTATTATCTTCGGTAATGGGGAGGTTTTCTGGCTCTCCATAGGTGGCACAGGTGGAGGAGAAAATAAAGTTTTTTACATCATGTTCTTTGGCGGCTTGTAAAAGCGCAAAGGTTTTAACAACGTTATTATCATAGTATTTTTGCGGATGCTCCACAGATTCTCCCACATAAGCAAAGGCGGCAAAGTGCATAATGCCGTCAATTTTATGCTTTTCAAAAATGGAGTGCAAGAGTGTTGCATCGCCTAAATCACCTATGAAGTGCTCGCCAAAGCGTAAAAATTCTTTATGTCCTGTGGATAAATCATCTAATATAATAGGTGTATAACCACTTTGTTCCAAAAGTAAGGCTGTGTGGCTACCAATATAACCGGCGCCGCCCACAATGAGTACATTTTTTTTCATAATTTTTAAGATATGTTTCTTGCCTACCAAGGCATGTGAATAATGACTGTACTTCTACACACAAGTTGAGCTTACTGTACCCCATGGGAAATACTACGATAGGTAGTAAAAGTCCATAACTCTATGTGTTGCTTCTTAGGGGGCTTTTGCACGTTAAAGCATAAGGAAAATGCCTCTGGGAAGACCTCTTGCACTTCTTTGTTTTTATTTGTAAAGTTGCCTACGCGCTGGGGGAATGTGTACGTAAGACAATTTTTTCTCAGCCATATTATTAATTATAAAGTATTGTATTGCATTAGCATTATAAGGAAGCATTATGGATAGCATGGAAAATTCTTGTAACACTTTACCGCGTACATTGTATGTTGCCTTGTGGTTTCCTTTGGCATCAGAAACCTTTGTTTTTTTTGAGGTGGAGAAATTTCATCAGAAAAAATTCCCCGTTTCTGTTATCACATTATACGGAAATAAAAGCAAAAATTTAGCCGAGCATATTCGTAATACCACCATACCCATAGAGCGATTTGGCATACCGGCCACGGGGCGTATTTTAGCGGCCATGTGGCGCCGCTTTCGTAAAGACCCGCAAAAAACCAAGCATATCTTACGCACCTTACTTTTACGCCGTTGGCGTGATGCGGAAATGCATTTGGAAGGGGCATGGGCATGTGCTGCTGGTTTTTATTTGGCTGAACGTGCCAAAGAAATGGGTATAGAACATATCCATACCCCTTGGGCCAATGGGCCGGCCACAGCGGCATGGGTGGTAAATTATTTGGAAGGCATTCCCTTTTCCTTCACGGCACGTGCAGGGGATGTACGCCCTCCCGATGGGTTTTTACAAGAAAAATTAGAAGCTTGTGCCTTTGCACGTTCTGAATCTTCATACCAAATTCCTCTCATGGCTTCATTTTTACCGCCTGAGAAGCACGATAAATTGTATGTCACTTATAATGTGCGCACACTTTCAGCATCAGGCCAAGCCACGGTGCCCATGCAAGCTCCTTTTAAAATTTTATGCATTGGACGTTTGGTGGAAACAAAAGGTTTTCAATATCTTATTGAAGCTGTGGCCATGTTGCATAAAGAAGGTATTCCTTTACAATTAAATGTGGCCGGTGATGGCGCGTGGATGGGAAAATTGAAACGCTGCATTGCCACACATGAGGCTGAAGCATGCGTAAATATGTTAGGATTTGTTACGCATGATAATATTTTACAGCATATTCTCGCCAGTGATATTTTCTCCATGCCAAGCGTGGTGAAAAGGCATGTGGAAGACTGCGATGGTTTACCCAATGTGGTTATTGAGGCCATGAGTTATGGGCTGCCGGTGGTTGCCACCGATTGCGCCGGCATGAGTGATGTGGTGAAGGATGGCGAAACGGGCTATCTGGTACCACAAAGGGATGCTAAAGCTTTGGCTGATGCTTTACGTAAGATGATTCAAGACCCTGACAATGCCAGACGTATGGCCAACAATGCAAAAAAACTTATGGATACCATGTTTGATAGTGAAGCAAACTTGGAAAAAGTACGCAAACTTTTTTGCAAATACACTCCAGAGAAGAAGTAATGCTGAGAAAAGAACCGCTTTATGTCAGTATTGTTATAGATACCGAAGAAGAAGGGCTTTTTACGGGGCGTTTTCCGCGTAAGGTGACTGTAGATAATGTATCAGGCTTAGAGGCTTTGGCGCCTTTGTCACAGCAATGCGGCATCCCGCTTACTTTGGTGTGTGCGCATGCGGTTTTTGCTGATGCTAAGGCTTGTCATATGCTTGAACATATGCGACGCCACTACAATGCAGAAATTGGTGCGCATTTACATTATTGGAGCACGCCGCCTTATACAGAAGAAGAGCTAGCCTGCGATACCATGCTTTCTTATGTGGAGGCTAAAGATGTGCCTCGTGAGCTTTTGGTGGAAAAATTACAAGCTTTACTCAAAGCCGGTGCAGAATTTTGCGGACATGCTGTGACCTCGTTTCGCATGGGGCGTTGGGATATGTCGCGAGAGATATGGTCTATTTTGGCTGAATGCGGTGTGCAGGTGGATTCTTCCATTCGTCCATGGCAATACCCTAAACATTGGCGTGACCATTTTTTAGCGCCTACACAGCCCTATGCAGTGGATGTGCAAGGCAAGACCATCATTGAAATTCCGGACACATCAGTACCGCTTTTACCTAATTATCCCTGTGTAGCCAAGGCCTTATACGCAGCTCCTGCGTCTTTAAAGCATACATGGCATCAAAGTGTGGTTATGCTTCCAAGTCCGGTGCATCATACTTTGGCATATATGAAGGCGGCGGCATTGGTGATGCTTGCTCGTGGAGATCGTGTGCTTAATCTCATGTGGCATTCCACAGAATTTGTGCCGGGGGTGACGCCGCATGTGCCTGATCAAGCCACGGCGGATAAGGTGCTTGCAAGAGCCGTAGCATTTTTTTCATGGCTGCGCGAACAGGTACCTGTTTATGGTGTGACTCTTGGGCAAATGGCGCAGGAAAAGGCTTTAGCCATTCCTTTTTTAGATGCAAAAGCCTATGATATGCCCGGTGATTGGCACCCTTAACTCGTCGATGCTTAACAACGTGTTTCCACTGGTTTTTAAGCAAGACACACTTACTCCAAATATCCCTTTCGGGGACGCCGTAAGCAAGTGACGACTTATTGTACGTGGCGGCAAATCATGCCAGAGGCCTGTCTTGTGTAGACGAAAACTGAAAAAAGTATTTCATAGGTCTGCCAGAAAACGTATTTTATACGTTTATTTCTGGCAAAATTTATTAAGCTTTTTAAGTTATAAATGCTATTTTTACTGGCAATTAAGTAGTTTTTCAGTGTCAACTAACCAAACAATATTCTAGGAAATAGTATTATGCAAACATCCACAATGCGACCTGTGCCCCTTGTATTTGTTTTAGAAGAAATGAATTTTGGCGGCACCCAAAGGCAAACTTTGGAATTGGCGCGTTGCCTAAACAAAGAGCTCTTTTCACCAGAAATTTGGACAATGCGCGCTGGGGATGCTTTGCTGCATACTGCACAAGAATACGGTATTCCCGTAAAAATGCTGCGCCAAGACGCTACGCTACGTCCTTTTTTGGCGGCCTATGCTTTATGGAAAGAGCTACGAAAAGAACGTCCGCTCTTCATGCATTTGGGAACGGTTTTTCCCAATGTATGGGGGAGACTATTAGGCACTGTATGTAAAGTGCCCATTATTGTGGGGGGCTGCAAAGGCCAAGGCAATATACGCTTGCAGCATGAACGGTTTTTGCGCCACTTGGCGCATGCCCATATATGTGATGCCATGTCCATTAAACTGGCTTTACAGGACTTAGGCGTGCCTAGGCCTCGTGTGCATTGTATAACCAATGGGGTTAATGTGGACTTCTTCACGCCGGCGCCGCAAAGGGTGTTAGAACCGGAAATTCTTTGCGTGGGGCGCATGGTGGAAGAAAAGGATCATGCTACGTTATTACATGCTTTTGCCTTAGTTATGGCGCAAATGCCTAAAGCACGCTTATATTTAGTAGGTGAAGGGCCTTTACAAGGGGAATTACAAAAGCTCGCACAGAGCTTAGGTGTACATACTAATGTTGTATTTCATGGTTCTAGCAATGTAGTTTTAGAGCATATGCATAAAGCGCGCACTGTGGTGCTTTCGTCCATTTCAGAAGGGACGCCCAATGTCTTATTGGAAGCCATGGCTTGCGCTTTGCCTGTGGTGGCTACGGCTGTGGCAGGTATACCGGATATGGTGCAGCATGAGGTGCAGGGGTTATTGGTGCCTTCGCGTGAGCCAGAGCCATTGTCACAGGCTCTACTTCGTGTATTGCAGGAAGATGCTTTGGCGCAGCAATGGGGCGAAGCAGGGCGCGCCCATGTGTGTGAAGCTTATTCCTTAGAGAATGTGGCGCGCAAGCATGAGGAAGTCTATAGAGAATTATGCAGACGTGTGGGCTTATAAGGCTTGTGCTTAAAGTTTAAGGCCTTGCTCTTAGTTCATGGCAGAGATAAAAAAGGGGGGACGCATAAAACGTTCCCCCTCATATTATTTATGGCAGAAGCTGAGCTTAAGCGTTTTTCTTAAGCCAAGGCATCATTTCACGTAGGCGACCACCTACTTCTTCAATACCATGCTCAGACTCAAGGCGACGTGTGGACTTAAACATGGGGTAGCCAGCGCGAGCTTCTAAGATGAAGTCACGAGCAAAACGACCGGTTTGAATGTCAGTCAATACACGCTTCATTTCTTTCTTGGTTTCTTCGGTGATGATACGTGGTCCAGTTACATAATCGCCGTACTCAGCAGTGTCGGAGATGGAGTAACGCATACGTGCCAAGCCACCTTCATAGATAAGGTCTACAATAAGCTTTACTTCATGTAAGCACTCAAAGTAGGCCATTTCAGGCTGATAACCGGCTTCAACGAGGGTTTCAAAACCGCATTTAATAAGGGCAGAAAGACCGCCACAAAGAACAGCTTGCTCACCAAAAAGGTCAGTTTCAGTTTCTTCACGGAAGGTGGTTTCAATAACACCAGAGCGAGCACCGCCAACGCCTGCAGCGTAAGCAAGAGCCTTATCAAGGGACTTGCCGCTGGCGTCTTGATGAATAGCTACGAGGCAAGGCACACCGCCGCCTTCTGTGTAGGTACGACGTACAAGGTGACCAGGGCCCTTAGGAGCGATGAGGAATACATCAACGTCTTTGGGAGGCTCAATTTGGCCAAAGTGAATGTTAAAGCCGTGAGCAAAAAGAAGGCATTTGCTGGAATTTAAGTGCGGCTTAATGTCTTTTTCATACACTTCTGCTTGCACTTGATCAGGAAGCAAAATCATAATGAAGTCAGCTTTTTGAGCAGCTTCAGAAGCAGACATAGGACTAAATCCATGCTCTTTGGCCAGTTCATAGTTGGCGCCGCCGGGGCGTTGACCAACAATAACGTTTACACCAGAATCGCGCAAGTTTTGCGCATGAGCATGACCTTGGCTACCATAGCCAATGATAGCAACTGTCTTGTCCTTTAATAAGGAAAGATCAGCGTCCTTTTCGTAATACACTTTCATTTTGAAATCCTCAGTATTATCAAAGCTAAAGGTTAGTTAAAAACTTCTTTTTGTGGGGGAGGGAAAACTTTTGCTAGCGCCAAAAAGTTTTTCTCTCCCCACACCCCCTGCCTTTTCAAAACGCGCTAACGTGTCATTGAGCGAGAAGAGGGGCATTAAGTAAGAATTTTTTATATTTCTTACTTCCTAAAAGTCGTATACAAATTTCGTTTAAAAAGTTTCAAATGCGAGTCTGACGAGGCAAATGGTACTTTTTTGACGAAATTTACTCGGGTTGCATGGAGCGGCGCATGGCCACCGTGCCGGTTCTGGCTATTTCTTTAATGCCAAAACGCTGGAATAAATTGATGATAGCATCAAGTTTTTCATGGTTACCGGTGGCTTCAATGGTCATTTCGGTATGGCCAACGTCCATAACGCGGCAACGGAAAATTTCCACAGTGCGTAAAATTTCACCGCGGTTGGGGCCATCGGCATGTACCTTAATGAGCATCATTTCGCGTTCTACAGAGCAGTGTTCGCTAAAGTCTAACACTTTAATAACAGTGATAAGCTTATGCAATTGCTTAATGATTTGCTCAATAATTTGTGCATCACCTGTGGTGGTGATGGTCATATGTGAGACACCTTGCTCTAAAGTAGGTGCCACATTGAGCGAAGAGATGTTGAAACCGCGGCCGCTAAAAAGACCGGCAACGCGAGACAAAACACCTGGCTCATCTTCTACCAAAACAGAAAGAACATGTTTCATTTCAGCTCTCCTAGACTAACAGCATTTCGTCCAAGGCAGCGCCTGCAGGGACGATGGGGGCTACATTTTCTTCACGTTCCACCACCACATCAATAATGGCAGTGTTTGGTGAGGCAAGGGCTTTGGTCAGTGTAGACTCAAGATCAGCAGCATCGGTAATACGATAGCCTTCAGCGCCGTAAGCTTCCGCAAGCTTCACAAAGTCTGGTTGAGCTTCCATGTTGGTATAGCTGTAATTTTTCTTATAAAAAAGTTCTTGCCATTGGCGAACCATGCCAAGATTA
>CAYJNA010000112.1:4787-7391 GCA_964371225.1 uncultured Desulfovibrionaceae bacterium | reverse complement strand
TATCATTGGTGCCGTGGATGGTAACTGTGGTGGTAACTGTTTGGGAAAGAATACCATTGCTAACAACAAAGGTAAGTTCCTCAAAAAGTGTATCACCTGGGCTTAAGTGGTTAAGCGCATTATCGCTATCGAAAGTATAAGTAAACTCACCAGAGGCATCAATGGTCACAGTACCATACAAAAAGCCGCCCGCAGGAGTAAGCACCGTGAATTCTAAAGGAAGGCCATTGGGATCGGTGGCATTAATCTGACCTTTAGCAAAAAAATCGCCGCCGTACACACGGTTAGGCGCATCAGAGGAAGGGCTGCCATCGTCATTACGGCCATGACCGCTTTCATACACATCAAGTTGGTTAGGGAAAGCATCAAGAGGTTCATCGGCAAAAATTGTAATACCTAAAATGGTGGGAGGCAATATGGGATCGGCTTCTGGAGCTTCGTCATCCACAGGGCCGTCAGCAGCTTCTTGATCAAGGCGACCAAGGCGCTCAAGACCACCAAAAAGAGTACCGGAAATGGTATCAACGGTGGTACCGCTACCTTGTGGGGTACCAGTTGCAGGACCAGCTGCTGGCATAAGATCTTCATCAAGAGCAGCAAAGAAGGCTTCGCCGCCAATCTCCGCACCATCGATAAGGAAGGTAGGCATATTTTCAGCATTATAGGCTACGTAAAAATCTGTAAGCGAGAGGCTTGCACCATCTTCGAACGACATTACAAGATTGTCACCATCGCGTGTAAGAGTAGCATCTCCAGACTCAAATCCAAAAACTAAACGATCTTCGGGTTGTGGAGCTAAAGTAGCAGTTTGTCCCGCGGCGGGCTTTTGTAATTGAATGTCGGCCATGATAATTTCCTTTTTTAAAAATTACTAAAACATGCAAACGTACAAAAAAAGAGTGCATGTATAATACAAACAACAAAGGCGACGAAAAGCGTCGCTACTATATAAAGGAATTTAGGCGTTGGATTAGATGCCCAACGACGAGGAAGATATCCTCAGGCTTCGCGTTTTGCTTAGCCCTTAAACCGCTACTAAAAGAAATAATGAGCGGTTTAAAAAAACAGGAGTATTTCAAGTAAACACTCACACGCATTAATGCGTAGAGTCACAATAAGAGTGCGTACTCTCTTTGTCAACTTTTTTTTAATTTTTTTGTAAAAAAAACAGTCTTTTCATATTAAAAAACTATGAAATAGCTTTTTTCCATTCCTTCTTTTACTGAAAAAAAACTAAAAAGGTACCTTTACATACACTATTTCAGAATATTGTATTCAAAGTACAATAATACAATGAAGAGCATATCAAAAAACATAAAAAAAGCCCATGATGGGCAAAAGTAAATTATGGGCGTCCTTTCTGTGGCTGGCCTCTCTCATATTTTTCACACCATGTAAAAAATACAAGCAGTCACAAACAAAGAACGCCCATATCATATATAAAATATAAGCATGAAATTGTTCTTGCCAAGGTATACAGGAAAATTTCCTAGAAAGTCCTTGCACAGCACGCTATGCAAGGACTTTCCTTTTGCCTAAACAACAATATATTACTAGAAGCTATCTCATAATTCCGCGACAGCGTATTTAGAGCAGTTTATAGCCGCTAAACGGCTGTTTGCGCAGTGATACAAGATAATTCCGTTCAGGTTGCATATGGGATGCGTTCTAATACGATGAAAACTCTTTCGGCTGATGCCCATGAGGATTATGGTTATCACGAGGATTATGGTTATCACGGGGATTATGATTATTATGAGGGTTATGATGGTTTTTAGGCTTCTCCACATGATTATGCACTACTACATGTGTAGGATTGTTTGCATGTGGTTTAGCTGGTGCAGGTTTATGTGTCACAGTGGGGTTGGGCGCTGTGGGATGTGGGGGATGTGGTCTTACAGAATGAGCATGACACCCCATGGCAAAAAATAGAGAAGAAAGAGTTATAAGTATAAGTAGTTTTTTCATAGTATCCTCACTTTTATGAAAGCATATTTTAAGGTTTACAAAATTTTATTGCTGCACTTAAAAAATGCACGTAAAAAGGTTTTTTTATTATGGCTTGAAATACATTTCGCCTTAACAACTTACCCCTTTTTACGTGCACTTTCTTAAAAATTACTTAAAGCTTGTATTATTCTTCCATGGAAGCACGAACAGCTTGCGCTTCTTGCTCTAAAGCTGTTTTTTGAGCCTCGTCAATGCGTAAGGCCTGCGCTAAACCATCTAAATAGCTACGCTCCATAAAGGAATCTACCTCAATGGCAGCACAAGAAAGGCGGTATAAATCTGCTGCTTCTTCAGGATTATTCACCTTGGCAGCTAAAGCATTAGGGTCAATGGGCTTTTGCAATAAATCATTTAAAATTAAAGCCATTTCTTTCTCTGGGAATAAAGATTCCACAGCGTTGCGAATATACGCTTGTTCTTCTTCATCAATATGCCCATCTGCACGAGCCGCAAAAACCATGGCTTCTAATAAAATAAGCCCCGTTGTATCTTCTACTGCCAAAGGGGGCGCCGGTTGTGTAGCTTGTGGAGCGCACGCTTGCCCCGTTGCAGGAGCAGCATCCCCAAATTGCATGCCTCCTGCTTGATGAGAAG
>CAYJNA010000112.1:0-4687 GCA_964371225.1 uncultured Desulfovibrionaceae bacterium | reverse complement strand
TTAGCGGCAGTGGCACCGCCAGCATTTTGTAAAACACTGTCTAATTTACCACCCAAGGCAGCATTAAGCCCTTGACTAATTTCAGCAAAGTTCCCGCCTTTCACAGCATCAAAAATATTCTTCATAGTATTTTTCTCCTACTTTTGTTCACAAAAAGGGTTATGATTACATATAACTACTATGCTTTATTAAGCGTACAGTATTTCTTTTTTAACTAAAAGCTATTTTTCAGCCCTGGCTAAAAGAGCAATATAAATGCGCGCAGCACCGGCCTTACGCAAGGCTACACAGGCATGATGTAAAGTAGCACCTGTGGTCATAACATCATCCACAAGCAAAATATGTTTATCCTGCACCTGTGTAGCAGCAAAACTTTTAACAGGATTAGCCTTTCTTTGCTGCAATTGTAAACCTGCTTGCGGTGGCGTATAACGTGTTCGCTGTAAACATTGTAACGCATAGGGTTTACCAGTTATTTTTGCCAAAGTGTGGCATAATTCTCCCATATGGTTATACCCTTGTGAGCGTAAACGCTTGAAGTGGCGCGGCATGGGTAGAATCAAATCATATGCCGGTAAAGTCATGCTAACAGTGTGTAAATACGCTGCCAACAAAGGTATAAGGGCAAAATCTTTATGATATTTATATTGTAATATGAGTTTTTTACACAAATGTGTATACGGTGCGTAAAAATGAAGACTGTCCCAAGGAGGCGGTTTATGCAAGCACGACAAACAAACATGTGCCCCAATAGTATAAGGTAAGGTATGTCCACATAAAGTACACACCGGACCCACTTTAGGCATTTGATTTAGACATAAAGAGCACAAATAGCGCCCTCCAACATCCTTACCGTCTTGTAATGATGCGGGAATAAAAGGAGCATGACAAGCCACACATACCCTTTCAGCAAAAAAGAGCTTTCCTAAAAGGTGTACACTTTGAGCCAGATGTTTTGTAAAAAACATACAACCTCACTTTCAAAGCTTTACATGTACGTAGTGCAAGCTCTATGAATCGGACACAAGCTTACTACCTACCATTTGCATGGTTTTACAAGCTTCAGCATCATGGGCAAAATCCAACGCGCCATCATAGCCCTTCCATACGTGCTTTTCTTGCACATTACGTTGTAAAACATCCCAAAACAAATCTAAAGAAAGCAAAGCACCGGTGAAAAGATTTTCTCCACGCAAACGTGCTGCCACAAGACTTACGGTAACGTTTTTCTGCCAAGAGCCTACTTTTTGCTTAGCCTGATAGCCTAAAGATTGCTCTTCTTTATGTCTTTTGGCCCAATATTTTTGCCCTCTGTCAAGCAGCGCTTTGAGCTGTGCTGGCACATGATAAAAATAAATGGGCGCCACCATACAAAGTGATGACGCCCTTTCAAAAAGTGAAAACAATTGCTCCACGTCGTCTTTTTTTTCAAACACACATTGGCTTTGCGCATGGGCAAAACAGGCATTACACCCTATACAAGGTGTAATGGTAAAGTCACGTAAATAGAGCACTTGTGCTTTGGCTCCAGACATACGCGCCCCTTGCGCTACTTGCTGCGCTATGGTGTCTGAGTTCCCCCCCGAGCGCGGACTACAAGCTAAGATATAAAGTACATCTTTTTCTTGGCTTATATGCCCTACATGTATGGCCGAGGAAGAAGAATCATCCATATTATCTCACAAAGGAACCACAATAGGGATTATTATTCATTTCATCCCCTATGGTACTTTCAAGCCCATGCCCCGGGTAAACAATAGTTTCTGGAGGCAAAACAAAAAGTTTTGTCTTAATGGTCTGAATTAAAGTATCATAATTACCGCCTGGCAAGTCTGAGCGCCCCACAGAACGATAAAAAAGCACATCCCCAGTGCAAATAAGCTTTAACTCTGGAAAATATAAAGACATACTCCCAGGTGAGTGCCCCGGAGTATGTATAACTTCAAATTGCAAAGAGCCAAGGGTTTGCATTCCTAGCTGTAATGGCTTTGCATCAAAGTGCTTCACATCAGGAAAGCCCCACATGCCTCCACGGCTATATTGTGTTTCCAACATGAAAGCATCATCATTGGGCATGAAAACAGGCGCGTTGGTGGCGGCGTGCAAATCTGCCACACCGTACATATGATCAAAGTGCAAGTGCGTAAGACATATAGCTTCAAGCTTAAGCTTATTTTCTTGAAGAAAGCGTATCACGGGTGCAGGGTCACCGCCTGGATCAATGACCATAGCCGAAGACTCATGATGCACAACATAACAATTTGTTTCTAAAGGGCCTATGCTAAACGTTTCTATAGACATAAACATTCCTTATCTTTTCAACCCATTATAAAAAATGAGTAAGTTTAGAGTAGAGTATATATTCATTCTGTAGCACACCACCCTCCTCTGTCAAGAGATATTGCACATGTGTCATTAGGTATTCTTTCGTCTTTGCTTAGTATTTTCCTTTACAAAAGTATCATTTCTCACCACAATGCACATAGTATTTTTTTTCACAACCATAAAAAAGCATGTAAAGTTTTTTGAAAAAATTCCGAAATGTCATTCATACCCTTTGCGTTTTTACAACTTCTAAAGCTAATTTTTTACAATGACGTATTCATGAAGAGAGGAACAGATGTCAAATTTCAGAGACCTAAAAGTAAAGTATAAGTTTTTTGGAGCCATGGCTATCGCCACTTTACTAGCAATCATTTGCGGTGTGAGCATCTATGCAGCCTTTATTGATATTCGTCAAACATCTTACAAACAAGTAGAAGCTGAAAAATTAAATATTTCCATTGCAAAAAGAGAATCCCAGCATTTACAATGGGTCAACGATCTTTTGCGCTACCTTATTAGCCCACAAGGCAGTAGTCTTGGAATCACTACAGACCCTACTCAATGCGGCTTTGGGCAATGGTATAGCGGTGCACAACGACGCGAAATGGAACGAATGTTTCCTGAAATTACTTCTATACTGCACGAAATAGACGCGCCGCACAAAGCTTTGCACTCCTCTGCGCACAGCATAGAAGAAGCGCGCAAAGCTAATGATGATGCTAAAGCACGTGAAATTTTTACCACAAAAACACTCCCTGCCTTGCAAGCAGTACAAGCTAAATTTAATCAACTAAGTTCCGTCTTAAATACAGTGGTACTAGAAGCAAAAGAAAAAACCATGCAAGTGATTTCTGAAGCTTTGATGTATCTTCTTGGTATAGCCATCGTTGCCGCGCTGGGTATCATCATATTTAGTTTGAGCTTTATACGTGGCATTTTAGTCCCCATCGCCATGGTGAGCCAGTATGCGCAAGACTGCCTTGAGGGAAAAAATGCCTCTCTTGATATGGATCAAAATGATGAACTAGGCATCATGGCCAAAAATCTTAAAGCCTTACAGAAATCTTTAGATGAACAACTGGCCTATTCTAAGGGTATTCTTACAGGTATAACCGTGCCTTGCTCTGTTTTTTCCGCGGAGGATAAAACCGTCTTCACAAACAAAGAAATGTTTGACTTGCTCGAGCGTAGCGGACGCATTGAAGATGCTATAGGGCTCACTTCCGGCGAGTACATTTTTAATGATAAAAATAAGGTCACGGCTTCGGCTACGGCTCTACGTGAAAAACGTACCATTCACGCCGAACGTTCTTTCATCAACCATAAAGGGCGCGAAGTTCATGTCATGATTTCCTCTTCCCCCTTCTACGATGATAGGAAGAACATTTTAGGTACCTTGGCCATTTGGATGGACATTAGCAATTTAAAAGCACAGCAAAAAGCCATTGAAGAAAATACGCAGCGCATCATGCATGTGGCACAATCTGCACAAGATGTAGCGCATAATGTTTCCGCTGCCAGCTCAGAAATAGCTGCGCAAACAGATAAGTCCAGCGATGGAGCTAAAACACAAAATGTACAAGTAGCGGAAGCTGTACAGACCATGAGTGCCATGAATGATATGGTCATTCACGTTGCCGAAGAAGCTTCCAATGCGTCCAATACCGCAGGGGAAGCCATGGCTAAAGCCCAAGAAGGCTCCTCTGTCATGACAAAAATGGCAGAAAGCTTCCAACATGTGGAAAATTACACCGAAAACGTGAAAGAAAGTATGGATAATCTTGGCAAACAAACAGAAGGCGTGGGAGCTATCATTCGAGTCATTACAGACATAGCAGACCAAACCAATTTGCTGGCACTTAACGCTGCCATTGAAGCAGCGCGCGCTGGGGAAGCCGGCCGCGGCTTTGCTGTGGTGGCCGATGAAGTTCGTAAGCTAGCAGAAAAAACCATGCAAGCTACCAGTGAAGTAAGCGCCGTCATTGCCGGCATTCAAGAAGGTACCAAGCAAAGCATCTTCAATGTTGAAAAGGCCGTGAGCGCTGTCAATGACGCTGCCACATTGGCCACGCAAGCGGGACAGACTTTAGACAGCATAGTACAAATAGCTGAAGTGACCGCAACGCAAATTCGCTCCATCGCCGCCGCTTCTGAAGAGCAATCTAACACCAGTCAGGCTGTGAGCCATAAGCTAGAAAATGTACGTGCCATTTCAGAGGAAACAGCCATGGCCATGGAGCAAACTGCTCAAGCTGTGGATATGCTTGCTGAACAAGCCAGCGTACTCAATACAACCATTAGTCAACTTAGATAGTCGACACTGAAAAAGTACTTAACTGTCAGTAAAGATAGAATTTCTAGC
>CAYJNA010000111.1:0-7589 GCA_964371225.1 uncultured Desulfovibrionaceae bacterium | reverse complement strand
AAAAAATCCTTTATTATGCCTTTTTAGCTTTGAGCGCTTTTAAAATGTCACCCTTGGAAATAGGTAAATGGGTAAAGCGCACACCTGTGGCTTGGTACAAGGCATTTACTATGGCGCCAGGCACAGGGGCTACGGCCATTTCACCCACACTCTTGGCTCCAAAGGGGCCGGAAGGTTCGTGAGCTTCCACTATGATGGACGTGATGGGGGGCATGTCTTTAGCACGGGGCACTTTATAATCTTTAAAGGTGTCATGCATAAGCTTTCCGCGGCTGTTGTAGACCATATCTTCCATGAAAGTTTGGCCTATACCTTGTGAAATACAACCTTCAATTTGTCCCTCAATAAGAGCAGGATTTACGGCTGTACCGGTGTCATGGGCGGCAACGAAATTCAGAATTTTCACATCGCCTGTTTCGGTATCCACTTCCAATTCACAAAAATCTGCGCCAAAGGCAGGGGGGCAGTTCAGAGCAGAGTAGGAAGCCGTTTCATTGATAAATTCAGGGTCTGGCGCTTGATAAAGGCCATAGTACGCCACTTCAGCCAAGGGCATGATGCGCTCTTCATTTTCCACGCGTACAAGCCAGCCCTCTTTAATGTTGAGGTGGCCACGCTTTAAGCCTGTTTTTTCACTACCAAAGCGGATGAGCTTTTCCTTGGCTTTTTGCGCTGCAAGGTATACGGCATTGCCAGCCACATAGGTTTGACGAGAAGCATAGGAGCCCATGTCAAAGGACGTAAAGTCGGTATCGGCTGAGTGGCAATAAATATCTTCATAACGCACGCCAAGGGTTTCGGCGCAAATCATGGAGTGTGCTGTATCAGAACCTTGTCCAAGGTCTGGAGAACCAATGAGTAAGAGTACGGTACCGTCTTCATTGACCTTTACTTGTGCGGAGGAAAAGTCCGGCTCGGCGGAAGTGCCTGTTACGTGCAAGGAGCAAGAAAGGCCGCGCCCGTAGAGCTTGGTGGGGGTGGAAGCAGGTAAGGCCGCTTTCCAGCCAATGGCGTCCATACCTTTATCAAGGCATTCTTCCATACCATTACTTTGTAAAATCCAAGGGGATTTTAAGGCCACGGGGTTGGGCTCACCCACACGCACAAGATTCATGCGGCGAAATTCCACAGGATCAAGCTTTAACGCTTCGGCAATACGGTCTAAGTGCGTTTCGCGGGCAAAAGCCATTTGCGGGTTGCCATAACCGCGGAAGGCGCCGCCTTCGGCGCGGTTGGTGAACACAATTTCCGCGTTAAATTGAATATGAGGAATGCGGTAAGGAAGTTTTGTGGCCATGGCCTTGGTTACATAGGGGCTGTGACCTGTGTACGCACCGGCGTTGGATTGCACCTTCATTTGGTAAGCTACCAAGGTACCATCACTGTTTACACCGGTTTTTAAAGTGATGCGCGCTTCATGGCGGAAGGACACATAGGCAAGGTTTTCTTGTCTTGTCATGGTCATTTTCACAGGGCGCTTAATGAAACAAGCTATGGCTACCAAAAGAATTTCATTGATGACCATTTGTCTTTCCCCAAAACCGCCGCCTAAAGTGGGCTTAATAACGCGAATTTTGCTAATGGGAATGTCCAAGGTTTCGGCAATATTTCTACGGGTATGGTAGGGCACTTGCGTGGTAGACCATACGGTAATGCGACCGGAAGCGTCTTCTTTGGCAATGGTACAGCAAGGCTCCATGCACACATGTTGTTGTGGGTGCATGAAGTATGTGTCTTCAAAAATATGCTCAGCTTGTTTAAAGCCTTCGCTAACATCGCCTTTCACCATTTCTGCATCAATGACATTCTTTCTGGAACCACCATGCACAAAGGGGGCATCAGGAGCCAATGCATCATCAATTTCGGTCACAAAGGGAAGCTCTTCATATTCAATGATAAGCTTTTCTGCGGCGGCTTCGGCTATGTCTTCATTTTCAGCCACAACCACAGCGGCAATTTCGCCCTCATAGTGTAGCTCTTGATCTAAAATATATTTATCAAAAAGAAATTCGGGATCCACACCTTTGGCTACGCCGGGGATGGTTTCCTTGGGATAGCCGGCAGTGCAGTAACGCTTTCTGGGGAGGTCTTCCCAAGTAACTACGCGAATAACACCGGGGATAGCTTCTACCTCGGCCTTATTCATGGAGATGATTTTGGCATGGGCATAGGGGCAGCGCACAGCCTTGGCAATGGTCATGCCGGGAATATGCATATCTGTGGTGTATTCTGCGGCGCCGGTGACTTTATTCCGTGCGTCATTTCTTTCTAAGGATTTTCCCAATACTTTATAGGTGCTCATAATTAGTTACCTTTTTTCATTTCTTGTGCTGCGGCCATGATGGCTTGTACAGGCTTTACATAGCCGGTACAACGGCAAATGTTCCCAGAAATACAGTCTTTGGCTTCTTCTTCCGTGGGGTTGGGGTTGGCATCAAGCATGGCTTTGGCTGCCATGATGAAACCGGGGGAGCAGTAGCCGCATTGAATGGAAGCGTATTCCACAAATTTTTCTTGTAAAGGGTGTAAGACGCCATTGACGGCAACACCTTCAATGGTGGTGACATTTTTGCCATGGGCACGCACGGCGGGGTAAATGCAAGATTTTACGGCCTTACCATTGACGATAACGGTACACGCGCCGCAATCGCCATCATCACAGCCAATTTTTCCGCCGGTTAAACGAAATTCATCACGTAAAAGAGAGGTTAAAGTAGTACCGGCGCTCACAAGGGCTTCTCTTTCAATACCGTTGATATAGAGTTTTATGGGATATTTCATGTGTCATCCTTTTTTACGAACGCTTAGGCTTTTTTATTTAGGGCTTGGTCATAGGCGCGAAGTACAGCGCGCTTCACAAGAGTTTTACTTACGTCAAAGCGGTATTCGGCGCTGCTACGAAGATTATCAATGGGCGCAATGTTGGCAGCCACTTTTTCCAAGGCAGCTTCCATATGGGCTTCATTGAGGGCAAGGCCAGTTAAAGCTTGCTCTGCTTCTGTGGCGCGCATAACGGTGGGGCCCACAGCGCCAAGGGCAATACGAATATCTGCAATTTCTTGCTTGTCATTGACAGCCACATAGGCACCGGCATTGGCTACGGCAATATCTACGGAGTTTCTGGCAATTTTTTCAAAGGCGGTGCCACTTTGTTTGGCAGCGCAACAGACAGGGAAGCGCATTTCAATAATAAGCTCACCTGCTTGTAATACTGTTTGACGTGGCCCTGTGAAAAAGTCTTGCCCTTTCACAGTGCGTTCACCTGCGGTGCTTAAAAGCACTATGTCGGCGTCGGTCACATATACGGCAGGAATGGCGTCACCTGAAGGCAGAGCAGAGGCCATGTTACCTGCTGCTGTGGCCACATTGCGTATGGTTTTGTCTGCAAGAACTTTAGCAGCGTCATATAAAACGGTGCATTTTTCTTGCATAAGCGGGGAAGCTATGATGTCACTAAAGGTGGCACCGGCGCCAAGGCAAATACAGCCATCTTCTTCTTTAATATAGTTTAAACCGATGTCAGTAATATCAATGAAGGCATCTGCCTTGCTATTGTCAGCAAATACATCGGTGGCACCGGCCAAGTACAAGGCTTTACCTTGTACTTTGGCAAAAGCCTGTACGGCTTCTAGGGGGGTGGTGGGACAAATAAATTCTTGGGCTTTACTTTGTTTCACGGCTAAATCTCCTTACCGCAGGGTGTTAAAAAAAGATATGCGCGGAAGCAGCTACTACGGGAATGGCAATGGCTGTGCGCAGAACAAAAATGACTAATAAATGCCATACGCGCACCATAAAGTGTGCTTCTACCATGGCAATGGCTGCCTCAGAGACAGAGATAATTTGTACAGCAGAAAGTGATACTATGAAAAAAGCTGCCATGGGGGCAATGGAAGGGTCAGAAACGGCAATGGCAGGTAGGGTTACGTCAATAAAGCCAATAAGCGTTGCTGCGCCAATTTTTGCCGCATCAGGAATACCAAAGAATTCCAATATGGGTGCCATAGGTTGTCCCACGTATGTGAAGAAAGGTGTATAATAGTATACAGCCATGGCGACAACCACAATGCCCACCAAGAAACCTACAATTTTTTGACCAAAAAAGATGGCAGAAATGAAGCTTTTACCAAAAGAAGGGAGTGTGAAGTGTGCAGATTGTTTTACGGCAACGTCTACAGCGTCTTTCAAACGATTTTCACGTTTAGGTGGTACTCTTTCCTCCTTCTTTTGTGTGGTACCGTCGTGATATACGTTGGGTAATGTTCTTAAAGGAGGAATACGCATCATGATGGCTGTAATAATAAAAACAGAGGCAAAGATGGTGAGAACTATTTCGGTAAAGTATTGGGAAACATTACCAATGCCTGAAATAACACCCATATAGCCTACGCTCATAACACAGAAATTTGTTACAACGCCATAGGCTTCTCTTCTTGTATATCTGCCATCAAGGTAGTGTTGGTCTGCAATGTATACGCCCACAGCAGAGGAAGATACAAATGCTGACATGGCGTCCACGGCGGAGTCTCCGGGGAGTTTAAAAGCTGGGCGCATGACGGGCTCTAAAATAACAGCCATAAATTCCACAATGCCGGAATTAAGAATGATGGAAACAAGCCAGCCGGCCAAGGATACAGTAAGAAATATAACTGCAGAAAGATACAGAGCCAGTCCGCCCACTTCTGGGTCAAGGATAAAATCTGGTGCTTGTTTCGTTAAAATCATAAGGCTGAGGATAAGACCAGCCGTATAGAAGGATATACGAAAAGCGGTATCACCCTTATGATGGCGTTTGAAAAAAGGTATTTTTTTAACTTTACCAAGGTACAAGGTGAGCATGAGAGAGGCACTGATGCTTAAAGCAAGAAAAGGGAGCAAATTGGCATTTTTTAAGAAATCTTTAATGACAGTGACCAGCAAAACCAAGGGTACACGCCCTTCACTGACAGGCACAAAGAAAATAAACAGGCCTATAAGGCTAAGCAAAATAAATTTAGGCACACTTCCTTGTGGTGTTTGTGTGGGACAGCTAGTCGGTGGTGTTGCTGACATAATGAGCTCCATTTTAAGGGTTGAAGTTTGTATGCACCGTATTTTTGGCGGCTTAAATCTCCTCAGAAATGACTATAGTTTCACATCGTGAAACTATCATTTCATTTTAGTACTTCCTTATTGACTAAAGTAAGTATAGGATGTTGTCAAGAAGTTATGGGGAAAAATTGTTCCAAAGGAGGGAAATAATATGCTTTTAGGTGAACAAATTCACAAACGCTTAGAGGAGTTGAGCACATTTTCTTCTTCAAAGCTAGGAGTCACGCGACTTCCCTTCACGGAGGAACATGCAGGGGCGTCATTGTATTTGCGCCGTTATATGGAAGAAGTGGGTTTACAGGTATGTGTTGATGCCGTGGGCAATGTGATAGGGCGTTATATTTATAGTGCCAGCGCAAAGATTTTGGCCTTGGGTTCGCATCAAGATACAGTAAAGCAAGGCGGGAAGTATGACGGCGCTTTGGGCATTGTGTTGTCCATAGCGGCAGTGGGAGAACTCATAAAAAGTCAAAAGCTTACATGCAATATACTCATTATAGCTTTTGCTGATGAAGAAGGAGTGCGTTTTCATACAGGTTACTTAGCCAGTGCGGCTTTCAATGGGCGCGGTGATGTTTCCTTATTGGAAAGACGAGATGAAGCAGGCATGAGTTTAGCACAGGCTTTACAAAATTTCGGCTTATGCCCGCAACAAGCCATGCAGATGCAGCCAAGCCCTATGGATGCTTATGTGGAGGTGCATATAGAACAAGGCCCCGTGCTAGATGCGGCGCAAGTGCCTGTGGGCATTGTTACTGCCATTCAAAGTCTTGCTTTATATGAAGTCACAGTGCAGGGTATGGCCGCCCACGCGGGAACAGTGCCCATGGCTTTGCGTAAAGATCCTGTACTTACAGCCAGTGCAGCCATTACAGCTTTATTACAGCAAGTGGCGCAAGAAAAAGATGTGGTGGCTACGGTGGGATGTATGCACGTGTACCCCGGTGCGGTTAATGTCATAGCGGAAAAAGTGGTTTTTTCCATAGATATTCGTTGCCCATACGAGGAAAAAATACAGGCGATTATGGAAAAGTTTACGCAAAGTATCACAAGTCTTTGCCAGAAAAATACCACATCTTTCACTATACAGCAAAAACATAATGAACCTGCTACATTGTGTGATGCTGACTTACAGGCACAATGGGAATGTGCTTTGCGTCGCCTTGATGTGCCGGTCTTTTATTTGGCAAGTGGCGCTGGGCATGATGCGCAAGAGATGGCTCATGTTTGCCCTGTAGCCATGCTTTTTGTGCGGTGCAAAGATGGTATAAGCCATAATGCGCAAGAAAGTGTACATGTGGAAGATATGCATACGGCTGCTTGTGTTTTGATGGATTTTATACAGCATTATGTGTAAATGTTTACAGGTTTGGTAATGCGTATAGTATTGAGGATAGAGATGTGAATAAACAAATTTTTGTGGGTGGTCTGTGCGCTTTCATAGCCACATTCTTTTGGGCCAGCTCTTTAATAGTAGCTCGTCTTGCTGTGGGAGAAATTTCCCCTTTAATCTTGGGCGCGGCGCGTGCCATATTGGCTTTGCTCTTACTTTGTCTTGTTCTGGTACCACAAGCACGGCGCGAATGGCACGCCACCAAAGCTTTTTTACCGCAAATAACTTTTGGAGCCTTGGTAGGTGTGGCGGCATTTGCTCCCTTAAGTTATTTTGCTGCACAAAGCACTTCTGCGTTAAATCTTTCACTTATAAGTGTAACGACTCCTGTTTTTATTATGCTCTTAGATTCCTTACGTGGGCAAAGATATTCTTTGCATTGCTGGGGTGGAGGGGCTTTGGCTTTATTAGGGGCATGTTATTTGGTAAGCGGAGGAGATATAGAAAGCTTATGGCATTTGCAATTTACTAAAGGAGATATCATTATGTTTTGTGCTATCCTTGGTTTTGCGCTGTATAGTATTGTTATAAAAAATCCCCCGCAAGGAATTTCCAGTGGTACTATTATGCTTTGGATGACCTTTTTAGCTACCATTATGCTTATTCCCAGTGCCGTATGGGAAATGCAACAAGAATATGCTGTTTTTCATTATAATGGTATGGTGCTTTTTTGTATTGTTTTCTCTGCCATATGCAGTTCTATAATTCCTTGGTGGGCGTGGAATGTGGCTCTACAAAAAGCCGGTGCTTCACTAAGTTCTGGTATTTATTTTTCTTTACCTCTTTGGGCTGGCGTACAAGCGTATGCTATTTTAGGAGAAAATATGAGCCATGTACATGCCATTAGCGGCTGTCTTATTATAGGCGGCATTGTGTGGGCTAATAGGGGGGTGATGGTAACACAAGGGAAAAAGAAGGGTGAAAAAAGCTAGGATGCTATAGAAGCTTAAGATGTGCAAGGGGAGAACAGATTTTTGCTCAGTAAAAGAATGATGTTTTTTAACATCCTCCTCTTACAGTGCTTTGACAGAAGAGGAGGATACATAGTCCATGCTTAAAAACGTGTTTCCACTCGTTTTTAAGAAAGGCACGCTCACTCCAAATA
>CAYJNA010000110.1:0-7621 GCA_964371225.1 uncultured Desulfovibrionaceae bacterium | reverse complement strand
AGACATATGAAATGCTTTTTTCAGCTGTCGGCTACCCAAGACATGCCTCTGGCATGGCTTGCCGCCACGTAAAATAAGCCGTCACTTGCTTACGGCGTCCCCGAAAGGGGTATTTGGAGTGAGCGTGCCTTTCTTAAAAACGAGTGGAAACACGTTTTTAAGCATCGACTAAAAGAGCCTAAGCCCTTTTTGAAGTGCGTACAGTGGGGCGCGTTAGCCCTGTATTCTTTGTATTTTTATGCAAAAAATCATAAAAAAGCCTTGGTCTTTGTGTAAAGACCAAGGCTTAAAATTCGGCCAAAGAATGGCGAATACCTACTAGTAACGGTTGCGTGGCTTAATGCGAGCAGCCTTACCTTTGAGTTCACGTAAGTAGTAAAGGCGGCTACGACGTACGCGACCAAGGGTAACCACTTCTACGCGATCGATGAAAGGGGAGTGCATGGGGAAGATACGCTCTACACCAACACCGTCAGAAACTTTACGCACAGTAAAGGTAGCACCAGTGGTGCCGCGTTGAATGCGAATAACGTTTCCTTGGAAAATCTGAATACGTTCTTTTTCGCCTTCAACAATACGCGTATGCACTTTTACGGTATCGCCAGAGCGGAAAGCTGGGATATCCATACGCATATTTTCTAGTTCAATCTTCTTCATTATATCCATTATGAAGCTCCTTTTGGTCACCGTCTTGTCCTCTCGTAGTACAAGAGGGTGCGGTGTTAATATCGTAACCTTGCTCAAAGAGCAACAGAAAAGTTTACAAAAGCTTAATATACATCTTGTAAAATTCTGTCTACCAAGATGGCGGCAGCAGCCCTAACGGATAAGTGGTTATAATCACTTAAAAAACGTAAGGGGCGCAAAAATCCATCACAGTTTTGCAAAACTTCCGGCGCAAGACCGTGTCCTGTACCCAGCAAAAGAAGAGCAGGTGCTTGTTCTAACTTTTGTCGTGCCATATCAAAAGGCATCAGGGGAGGGGTATTTTTATCCACACCCCACTGGGCTGAACTTCCCCAAACCTGTGGTTGTACACCTGTTTGAGAGTGAACATGGTTCTTGGCTTCTGCAATGCTTGTCACCGGTCGTACGAGCTTGAGGGCTTCAGCCCTATCTGCATGACTTTTGCCAGCGGGGCCTTGGAGCCAGTGACGTAAAATTCCTTGAAGTACTTCTTGTTGGTCTTTAAGCGGTGTTATGATGTAATAACCGCCAAGCCCATAAGTACGGGAAACACGAGCTATATCGTGAATGTCCAGATTTGTCAAAGAAGAAGTTCCAGAATTTTTCCCTTCTATGATGACAGGGTGGTGAACAAGGGCGATATGCAGGTTGCGCCCCACACAAGTGCGCGGCACAGAGGCTAAAAATTGAGCGTCTTTTTGATCAAGAGGGGTTTGATGAAATAAGTCCGGCCTGTGTCGTAGAGTGCGCTCTAAAGCGGCTTGTCTGCGCCATGTGGCAATGCGCGCATGGTCACCACTGCGTAATACTTCAGGCACTGTATGCCCTTCAAACTCTTCCGGCCTTGTATAGTGGGGGTATTCTAACAGCCCCGCCGCAAAGCTTTCTTCGGTGCCTGAAGCCTCTTTTCCCATAAAGCCGGGGATAAGCCGTGCCACAGCTTCCACAATGGCCAATGCTGGTACTTCACCACCATTAAGCACGGCATCGCCCATACTGACATATTCAATGGGAAAAAGTTCTTCTATGCGGGCGTCAAAACCTTCATAGCGGCCGCATACCAAGGTGACGCTTTCTTCTTGCGCCAATTGTCGCGCCATGTTTTGGGTAAAAGGCTTCCCTGCAGGAGACATGACTAAAATGCGTCCGCGGGCTTTGCCTTGAGATGCCGTATGTGCCTCCACCTCTTGTAAGCTTTTTACTAAGGGGTCCAGCATAAAAACCATACCGGGACCGCCACCATAAGGCCTATCGTCCACAGCTTTATGTACACCATGTCCATGGTCACGAGGATTGTGGGTGCTAATGCGCACAATACCGGCCTCTTGCGCCTTGGCCATAAGAGCCGTTTGCAAGGGGGAGGTGAAAAATTCGGGGAAAAGGCTTACGATGTGAAAATGCATAACCCGCCGTTTTTATCAAAAAACAGGCACATAAGCAAGATTTTATCCTCATCTTGCCTAATACGTATTCTATGCCATCATGCATACAGAAAAAAGCCTGTTTTTTTATACGGTGCTAAACATGTTTTTCTTAAAAAATCCATGAGTTTGATGTAAATGTAAGAAAATATCTAGCCTTTTATGTCTCACTATGATAGCAAGGGCAAGTTTTACGGTATGACGCAGTGTTGCGCTTTGTTGTAATTTTGCCATTGAGAGTGTGAAAGATGGAATTTAATGAATGGTTTTTTGTTTTTGCGTGGTTTATTGCAGGCTTCATTAACTGTTTAGCCGGCATGGGGGCAGCCATGGTAGCCGTCCCCCTTGTGACCATGATCATGCCACCCTCCATGCTTACCCCAGTGGCTTGTATTATTGTGATGGTCATTTCCATGCATATGACATGGAATTTCCGTGCGGGTATCCTCAAAGGCTCCTTAAAAAATTTACTCATAGGCGCTGTGCCGGGTTCTGTGGTGGGAGTAAGTATGCTTGTCTTTATACCCACGCAATCCATGCAGCTTTTTACCGGCCTTGTGATGGTGCTTTTTGTAGCATGGCAATTTATGCGTAAGGATAATACTATACAAAGACCGGAAACATTTGCAAAAAGTTCTTTTGCCGGTTTTTGTTCCGGTATTTTAAATACTTCCATATCCTTTGGTAATCCGCCTGTGGGTGTGTACGCGCTGTATCTTGGGTGGACTCCCTTACAAACCATTGGCACCACCAATGTTTTTTCCATCTTTGCCTATATAGTTGCTTGTAGTATGCAAGCCTTTGCTGGTTTGTATACGCAAGAAGTGCTCACATGGGCGGCCATGGGTGTACCGGCTTCCATGCTAGGTATTGCTTGTGCCATGCCTGTGGCTCGTCGTATTAATGCTGCCACTTTTAAACGTGTGTTGCTTATTGTTATTGCTTGTGGCGGCGGTATTTGTATGTGGCGTGGTTTAGGATTATAAATATTTTTTTACTGCTCTATTTTTTAAACATAACTGGGGGAAACTTTGTAGCGTTAGCAAAAGTTTCCCCCAGTTTTTTCGAAGTGCTTACATGGTCTTCGTGTTCTGTTTCTGTTTCATTATTGATGTATTTTATATTTCACCATATCAGGGCTAAGTTTGTGCAAGTGTAAAATACGCTTAAGGTAGCAAGCACAGCAAAAGCTTAACGCTACAATGAAGCCCACCCAAAAGCCTGCAGCTCCTATGGCAGGGACAATCCAGTTAGTATGACAGAGAATATAGCCCAAGGGGAAACCTATAATCCAATACCCAATGAAAGAAATGATGGAAATACAGCGTGTATCATTATAGCCGCGCAAGACCCCAAGGCTAATCATTTGTAGCCCATCCACTATTTGGAATGATGCTGCGTAGATAAGCAAAGTCATGGCAAGGTTTACCACATCAGCTTCATCATTATAGAGCAATACAATGGTTTCACGAGAGAAATACATAAAAAGGGCACTGCCTATGGCAATGGCAAAGCCTAAAATCAGTGATGTCCATGCGGTATAGCGTGCGTGAATATATTGTCCTGCGCCAAGATAATGTCCTATACGTATGGTGCTGGTAATGCCTATGGATAAAGGAATCATAAATAGCGCGGAAGCCACACTGGAAGCCACTTGGTGACCGGCCACAATGATGGTGCCAAGGGGCGCAATGGCTAAGGCGGAAGCCGCAAAGAGGGTTATTTCAAAAAGCATGGCTAAGGCACCGGGAAAGCCAATGCGGAAAATGCGCTTAATGATGGTTTTGTCAAAGCGTTGATGCACATTTTGTAGCGAAGGAGAGCCTTCCAATACGTGAGCCGTGGGCGATGAGGAAAAAATAGGCCGGAAAAGCCTTCCCAAGTGCCTGTATTTAGAGGCACAGCATACATAAATGATCATGCTTATACCCATAAAGGTAAAGCAAAAAGCTGTGGCTACGCCGCAACCCACAGCGCCCATGGCGGGAAAGCCTAAATGTCCATAAATAAGTATGTAATTTATGGGAATATTAAGTAAAAGTGCTAAAATTGCTATGACCATGGCGGGCTTTGTAAGCGAATAGCCTTCCACAAAGCCGCGTATACAGACAAAAATGTAAAAAGCAGGTAGCCCCCAGAGCACAGCGCGTAAATAGCCGCCGGAAAGTTCCACCAAACGCTCTTCCAATTTAAAAAGTCCCATATGCGTGGAAATTTCATAAAAAAGTAGCATAAGCACCAGAGATAAAAGTAAGGCTACCCAAAAGCCTTGTCGCATAAGATGCGGTGCATCGGCTTCTTTACCTTCGCCCACCAACTGAGCACATAAGGGGGAAATGGCTAACAGAACGCCCACGCCAAAGAGAGAAATGGGATTCCATATGGAACTGGCCACAGCCACGGCGGCCATATCCACCGAAGAAGCTTGCCCCGTCATGATGGTGTCTACCAAAGACATGCCCATGCCGGAAAGCTGTGCTATGAAAATGGGTATGCCAAGTTGTATAAGGCGTTTGGCTTCGAGGGGAGAAAAAAATGAAGAGCTTACTTTACGCATGGTTTTATATATCCAAAAAAAGGGAAGTACGGGAGATACTTGGTTGATGTTGTAAGGCTTTATGCACAAGAAGTTCTATGGCTTCTTCACCTAATTTGCCTAAATGTATACTGTAATCATTAACAAAGGTGCTGATATGTGCCTTGGTAACAGCTGGGGAAAGCTCTTGGGCATGGGCTTGAATAAAGTCTGCACTGGCCTCAGGGTGCGCACGTGCGTATAGAATGCTTTGGCTAATGGCTTCTTCCAAGGCTAGAGCTTGTGCGCGGGGAATATCGCGGCGCACAGCTATGGCGCCCAAGGGTAAGGGAGCATGAAAGCTTTCTTCCCACCATGCGCCAAGATCTAAAATTTTATGTAAGCCTTGTGCCTCATAGGTAAAGCGTCCCTCATGGATGATGAGCCCCATGGGGCTTTTGCCTTGGAGAACATGGGGCATCACAGCATCAAAGAGCATTTCTTGGCGTGTGCCTTGAAAGTGCCCATGTAAATTTAATAATAGTGCCGCTGTGGTCATGTGCCCCGGTATGGCAATGCTGCCGGTGGCTTGCGCCTCCATGCTTAAAGGCTCACGCGCAATAAGCAAGGGGCCACAGCCAAAACCCAAAGCCCCTCCACTGCGGAGTAGGGCGTAGTGTTCTACTATATGAGGAACAACGCCCACAGAGAGCTTGGTGGCGTGAAGTTCCCCTGTGCGGGCACGGGCATTAAGCTCTTCCACATCGGCCATGATGTAGCGAATTTTAAAAGGTGTGGATACTAATCCATGCAAAAGAGCATGAAAAATATATGTATCGTTGGGACAAGGGGAAATACCAAGGGTAATAGTGTCTTGCATGGGAAATCTCTGTAGAAAAATAGTTGGCTAAGCATTGACAGCTGGCGCACGAGGGAACATAATCATAAACTATGCTTAACGTCAAATACTATACTGAACTTGGCCTTGGAGCCATATATGAAAAAGTTATGGAAAAAGAGCGTCTTTCCTATGAAGACGGTCTTTCTCTTTTTGCCTGTGCAGACCTTAATGCCGTGGGAGCCTTGGCACATCATGTGCGCACACGCTTACATGGAGATGCGGCGCATTATGTGGTGAATAGACATGTAAACTATACCAATGTGTGTGTTAATGACTGTGCCTTTTGTGCTTTTTGCCGTGAGGAAGAAGAGCAAGACGGTGCTTTTGTGCTGAGTAAAGAAGATATATTAGAAAAAATTCGCTCAGCTCAACAAGGGGTGAGCCATTCTGTGCGTTTAGATGAGTTGCACATAGTGGGCGGTTGCCATCCTAGTTTACCCTTGGCATGGTTTGAAGATGTGCTACGTTCTGTGACTGAAATGTTTCCCAAGCTTATGATTAAAGCTTTCACTGCGGTGGAAATTGCTCACTTTGCCAAACTTGAAGGCATAAGTACCTTACAAGTATTACAACGTTTGCAAAAGGCCGGCCTTGCCATGATGCCAGGTGGCGGTGCAGAAATTTTTGATGCCACCATACGCCAGAAAATTTGCCCTGTGAAAGCCGATGCACAAACGTGGTTACAAGTGTGCGGAGAAGCGCATGGCCTTGGTATTCCCACCAATTGTACCATGCTTTTTGGGCATGTGGAAAGTGTGGAGTCCAGAGTGGATCATCTTTGTCGCTTACGTGAACAGCAGGATAAAAGCGCAGGCTTTACATGCTTTATTCCGCTGCCTTTCCAAACAAAAAATAGTAAATTGCAATTGCCGCAAGAGCAAATGGGCATGCATAAAGGGCTTGACCAATTACGCACTGTGGCTGTTTCTCGCCTTATGCTTGATAATATACCGCATATAAAGGGGTATTGGATTATGATGGGGGAAAAATTGGCACAAACAGCTTTATGGTACGGTGCCAATGATTTAGACGGCACCATTGTGGAAGAGCATATTGGCCACATGGCCGGCGCGCAGTCGGAGCAAGGCATGACCATAGCTAGCCTTGAGCGCATGATTCGTGAATCCGGTTTTAGACCGGTGCGCCGCAATGCGGCCTTTGAAGAGGTGCAAGCCTAATGTCTTTCCAAAACAGTCATTCCCCCTTTGCAGAAAGTGCCTCCGTTATGGAAGCGGCGCAACGCGTCATGGACGGGCAACGCCTTGAACGATGTCATGCTGAAGCTTTGTATTATGAAGCCTCCTTACCCACATTGGCGCAATTGGCGCATGCCGTGCGCTTGCGTTTACATCCTGAGCCCATTGTGACTTATGTGGGTGACAGAAATATAAATTATTCTAATATCTGTGTTTGCGCGTGTCGTTTTTGTGCGTTTTATCGTGCTCCTGGGCATGAAGAAGGCTATGTTATCAGCCGAGAAACGCTTACAGAAAAAATCAACGAGACCTTGGCTTTGGGCGGTACGCAAGTACTTATGCAGGGGGGGCATCACCCCGATTTGCCTTTTTCTTGGTACGAAGACCTTCTTTCATGGATGCGCAGTACATGGCCAAGTTTGCATATTCATGCTTTTTCACCGCCGGAAATTGCCTATTGGTCAGAACTTTATGGCATAAGCACAGTGGAAATTTTGCAACGCCTTAAGGCTAGCGGTTTGCACTCCTTGCCCGGCGGCGGCGCGGAAATTTTGCATAATGATGTACGTAAGCGCGTTTCGCCCAATAAATGTTCAGCTACACGCTGGTTGGAAATTATGGAAGAGGCGCATGGCATAGGTTTACGCACCACAGCCACCATGATGTTTGGGCATGAAGAAGAAGCCGCCCATCGCCTAGACCATCTTTTTGCCGTGCGCGCCACACAAGATGCCACAGGCGGCTTTACGGCTTTTATACCGTGGACATTCCAGCCGGGGCACACACAAATAGCTTGTGAAACCTTGCCGGCGCCTGCTTATTTACGTATGTTGGCCGTATCGCGTCTTGTATTGGATAATATTAAAAATATTCAATCATCGTGGGTGACCATGGGGCCGCA
>CAYJNA010000109.1:0-7740 GCA_964371225.1 uncultured Desulfovibrionaceae bacterium | reverse complement strand
GGGGAACTTTTTTTTCCTAAAAAAAGTTCCCCTCCCCAGAAAAACTACGTGTTAAAAGTTTCTATTTTTTCATGGCCTCATACGCCTTATCCATGATATTTTCCACAGTGAAGCCAAAATGACGTGCAAGCACATCGCCGGGGGCTGAAGCACCAAAGCCTGTCATGCCCACTACGCGACCATCCAAGCCCACATATTTAAGCCAATAGTCTGCAGCGCCGGCTTCCACCGCCACACGGGCGCGCACTTCGTTGGGAAGTACACTTTCGCGATACTTGGCATCTTGTGCATCAAACACTTCCGTACAGGGCATGGACACCACACGAACTTTTTTGCCCTGAGCTGTGAGAGCTTTGGCAGCGTCCATGGTGAGAGCCACTTCTGAACCGGTGGCCAGAAGAATAACTTCTGGTGTACCTTGGCAATCACTGAGGATGTAGCCACCCTTTTTCACATTTTCCTGTACACTGGCCTCACGCTGCATAAAGGGTAAATTTTGGCGTGAAAGAGAGAGACATTGACAATCTTTTTTATTTTCAATGGCGCATTGCCATGCAATGAGCGTTTCAAAGGTATCACAAGGGCGCCATACGTGTACTCCAGGAGTTAAACGTAAACCTGCCACTTGTTCTACAGGCTGATGTGTGGGGCCATCTTCACCTACGCCAATGGAGTCATGGGTAAGAACCCACACCACACGCTTTTGCATAAGACCACTTAAGCGAATGGCATTTTTGGCATAATCTGAGAACATCATAAAGGTACCGGCATAGGGTAAAATGCCACCATGCAAGGCCATACCATTCATAATGGCACCCATGGCAAATTCACGTACGCCGTAATTTACATAATTATTGCCGTAATTATCTTTATCTAGCACCGCAGATATTTTCGTTTTAGTGCCTACAGAGCCGGTTAAGTCGGCAGAACCGCCCACCAATTCTGGCAAAGACGGAATAAAAGCATCCAAAGCTCTTTGTGAAGCTACACGCGTGGCAATACTTTCTTGAGCTTCATTGCACGCTGCTGTGGCAGAGCGCACCACATCTCTCCAATTGCTGGGTAAATCATCATACATGCGGCGCAAAAACTCTTTTGCCAACTCAGGATGTGCTTCTTCGTAGGCTTTGAATTGATTATTCCACATGCTTTGCGCCACGGCGCCGCGATCTTTACAACTCCATGCTTCCATAACATCTTGCGGAATAACAAAGGGGTCGTGTTCCCACCCAAGGGCTTTGCGCGTATTACTAGCTTCTTCGGCTCCTAAGGGAGAGCCGTGCGCTTTGGCTGAATCCACACGCGCAGGCGAACCATAGCCAATATGCGTGCGGCAAATAATGAGTGTGGGTTTGCTTTCTTCATCTTTGGCAGCAAAAAGAGCGCGGTCTAGAGCTGCGGCATCATGCCCGTCTACAGGGCCAATCACTTGCCAGCCATACGCTTCATAGCGTTTGGCCACGTCTTCATCAAACCAACCTTCAATATTACCATCAATGGAAATACCGTTGGCATCATAGAGGGCAATGAGTTTACCAAGGCCAAGAGTACCTGCCAATGAACAAGCCTCATGTGAAATGCCTTCCATCATGCAACCATCACCTAAAAAGACATAGGTGTTATGATTAACCACTTCATGCCCTTCACGATTGAATTGAGCCGCCATATGACGCTCTGCCACGGCCATGCCTACAGCCATAGCTATACCTTGGCCTAAGGGGCCGGTGGTGCATTCTATGCCGGGAGTTTCACCAAATTCGGGGTGCCCGGGAGTTTTAGAATGTAAGGTGCGGAAGTCTTTAATGTCTTCCATGCTTACATCATAGCCTGTTAAATGCAAAAGCCCATACATAAGCATGGAAGCATGCCCATTGGAAAGCACAAAACGATCTCTATTGACCCATTTAGGATTAGCAGGATTATGTTTTAAATGATGACGCCACAAGGCTTCAGCCATATCAGCCATACCCATGGGGGCGCCGGGGTGACCGGAGTTTGCTTTATTCACAGCGTCTACGGCTAAAAAACGTAAAGCATGAGCCAAGTGTTTACGATCCAGCATGATAAATTCCTTATTGGTTGTCATTTAGCAAGAAAGAGCTTGTCGCTTTGCCTGCGCTGCAGCAGTAACAAAGGTTTGCAAGCGTTCTCCATAGGGGGGCTTAGAGAAAAAAGCTGAGCCCGATACAAAAATGTCTGCTCCGGCATCTATAAGCGAAGCAATGTTTTGGGGGTCTACACCACCGTCCACCTGAATGCACACATGATTCTTCCCTGCTGCATCCAGCATAGCGCGTAAATTACGCACTTTATCATAAGTAGCAGGAATAAAGCTTTGTCCGGAAAAGCCCGGATTCACACTCATGAGTAAAATCATATCCACATCATTAAGGACATATTCCAAAGCAGAAAGCGGCGTGGCAGGATTTAAAGACACACCACACTTCATGCCCAATTCTTTTATGCGCACAAGGGTGCGTTGTAAATGCTTGGTAGCCTCTGCATGAACCACCAGCATTTGCACTCCGGCTTTTTGAAAATCTTCCAAGTAACGTTCGGGAGCTTCAATCATAAGATGCGCGTCAAAAAAAAGCCCGCTGTGTTTGCGCATGGCGGCAATAACAGGCGGACCAAAGGTAATATTGGGAACAAAAATTCCATCCATAACATCAAGATGCACCCATGTAAGGCCGGCATCTTCTAAAGCTTTGAGTTCATTTGCCAAGTTGGCAAAATCTGCACTGAGCATGGAAGGGGAAAGGATCATGTATACCTCGCAGTATAACTATCGGGGTTCAAGAAGTTGGCGAATGGCTAAAAGCCCTTGCTGTACTTCTTCTAATAAAGGACTTCTTTCTGCTGTGCTTTGTGCTTCTTCAAGCCCCTGCACCCCAGAAAGAGTGGGGATTTCGGGCTCGGCAGGTGAAAGTAATACCCGCCGAGCACCTTCTATAGTCATGCCTTGTTCGTGCAACAAAGTTTTAATACGTTGCAACAAGGCCACATCTTCTTCTGTGTAAAGGCGTTGCCCTTTATCCGTGCGTAAAGGCTCAAGTTGTGGAAATTCTGTTTCCCAAAAGCGCAATACATAGCTTTTGAGGTCTAAAAGTACAGAGACTTCCCCAATGCGATATGTCTTTGCAGTCATATGCAACTCCCTTGCCTCTACAATTTGGCAGAGGTTTTGCCCTTAAATGCGCACGTTTAGCGTTTGCGTAAGAGCCGCCACAATTTTATCTTTTTCCTTATCCACTTCGCTGTCCTTTAAAGTACGGTCAGCATGACGGAAGGTCAAGCGGAAGGTAATATTACGTTCCACATCATTGGGTTCAAAAACATCAATGACACATATATCTTCCAACAAAGAAAGTTTCACAGTGCCTACACAAGCCGTAATGGCATCTACACTAATGGTGCCGTCAGTCATGACGTTAATATCACGACGTACAGGCGGATACACAGGCAAAGAGGTAAAGGACACCTTGGCTGCCTGAGCTAAAGCACGTAAAGCTGGCAAGTCTAATTCTGCATACCACACATCTTTTTTCGCATGGTAAGCTTCTGCCATGGCAGGACGAATACGCCCCATGGTTCCCACTTTGACCCCTTGCACAGTAACGGAAACAGCAGGAAGTAAGTAGGTATGCCCCTCTTCTAAAGCATAAGTCGCCCCTGAAGAAAGTAAAGAAGTCACATGTAAAGAGATAAACAAATGTTCTACCAAGCCCTTTATATCACTATAATCAGCATCGGCTTCCACTTGAGGCCATGTGCCGTCAAAACGCTGCCCATACATGAGCAAACCAAGGCGGCCTTCTTCTTTTACTGTGGTTTCAGACGTGGCGTCGGCAGTGAAGATATGTGCCAATTCAAAAAGACGCACACCGGTATTTCCTTGCGCCAAGTTATTACGCAAAGTCTGCATAAGCCCCGGTACCAAGGCGGTGCGCAAGGCGTCTTGCTCCGCTGAAAGCGGATTGGCAATGGACACGCGCCCTTCCGTGGGCAAATTAAAATGATCTAAATCCTTATGCCCCACAAAACTATAGTTTATGGCTTCATTAAGACCAAGGCCGCGACCCCATTTTTTAATGCCTGACCAAAAATCAAAAATGCTTTGTTCGCCGCCGGCATCTTCCAACTTATGGCGTACCACTGGCAATACAGGCTCAATATTATCTAGGCCGTATACGCGCCCCACTTCTTCAATGAGGTCAGCTTCACATACCATATCATGGCGCCATGAAGGAGCGGACACGTGCCATAAGGCTGTATCGCTATCACTCACCACACAACCAAGACTGCGCAACACTTTTTCACAAAAAGCAGCATTAAGGCCTTGTTCTTGTGTAAGCCCCAAGAGGTCGTTGGCACGTTGTAAACGGAAGGTCATGCTAGGTGCTTGCCATGGCTTAGGCTCAGCCTTGCACACGCCCTTACGCACAGTGCCGCCGCCAAGACTTGCCATAAGGCTGGCTGCTCTATCCATGGCCCAAGTATTACCCATATGATCCACACCGCGCTCAAAGCGATAGGAAGCTTCACTGTGTAAACCCAAACGACGCGCTGTTTTGCGCACAGAGGCCGGTCTAAACACAGCACTTTCTAAAAAGACATCCTTGGAGGCTTCGGTAATTTCTGAATCAAGACCACCCATGGTTCCGGCTAAAGCAATGGCACCTTGTGGATCACGAATACTAATATCCTGTGCCACCAAAGTACGTTCTTGCCCATCCAAAGTGGTGAGTTTTTCACCTTCTTGAGATGCCGCCACGATGATTTCTCCGCCGCGGATTTTATCCTTATCAAAGGCGTGTAGCGGTTGCCCCACTTCTAAAAGCACATAGTTGGTTACGTCCACCATATTGGAAATGGGGCGTATGCCACAAGCTATGAGGCGATAGCGCATTTTATGCGGTGCAGGTGCAATGGTCACATTTTCAACGATGCGCCCTTGATATAAGGGGCAAAGCTCAGGGTCTGGAATGGTAATTTTTACTTCAGAGCTACAATCTTGCCCTTGCTCTTCCACTACCACAGCGGGCATGGTCAATGGTAAGTCATAGGCCACAGCCACTTCACGTGCAAGACCAAGCACAGATGTACAGTCAGCGCGGTTGGGAGTGATGCTAATATTAAGCACTTCCCTATCCATATCAAAGTAATCTACAAATTTTTCACCCACAGGAGCATCCTGAGGCAATTCCATAATGCCGCTATGGTCTTCAGAAAGTCCCAATTCGCGCTCTGAGCAAATCATACCGAAAGAAGGTACGCCGCGTAACTTAGCTTTTTTTATGGCCATACCGCCTGGCATAACTGTGCCTACCATGGCCACAGGTACTTTTTGTCCTGCTGCCACATTGGGAGCACCGCACACTATGGTAAGGGCTTCGCCATTTTCAGCACATGCGCCCACATCCACCGTACACACGGAAAGCTTATCCGCTTCAGGGTGCTTTTCGCAGGTCACCACATGCCCAATGACAATGTCTGCAATATTGTCAAAAGGACGTACTATTTCTTCCAGCTCCAGGCCAAGCATAGTTAAGCGATGTCCTAATTCCTCGGCTGTACCGGTAAAAGGCACAAATTCACGCAGCCATTTCATACTCAAAAGCATAGCAATAACCTTATATGATATATGGGTTTGTTAATATATTACTGTAAGAGAAACCCCATAAATGCAGCATGTGCATGTTCCTCCCCTCAAATAATCTTATCTTATACGGCAAGACATCTTTTACTTTAAACTAAAACTGCCAACCGGCGTCCTTCTCTGGTAAATCAGGTAAAGGGCGTCCTTGTGGCTTTTTTTGTGCATCATCACTAAAGCCCAATTGTTCACGACGACTAGGCTTTCTTTCTTCTTCATAAGGCTGCACAGGATTACCGTAGGCGTCTACCATGCCGGTACTTCCAGCAATGCCCTTAGTCCCTTTGGACTCATGGTCAGGGCCATAGCTATGTTTGGGCCCTGTGTGCGTGCTGGAATACGCTTCTGCCATGCTTTGGCTTGGTGCCATCACAGCTAAGGGCAAGGCACACAATAATGTCCATGCCACTGTCTGCTTCAAAACTAAAGACAGTGTAAAACCCGCCGCAGTACTGGTACCTAAGGGCTGCTTATTACGCAAATTGTGAAAGGAAACGCACATCATTTTCAAAAAACATCCGTAAATCGCCTATGCCGTATTTTAACATGGCCACGCGTTCTACGCCAAGACCAAAGGCAAAGCCGGTAAATTCTTCACTATCATAGCCTACAGCCTTGAAAACTGCAGGATCTACCATGCCACAACCAAGAATTTCCACCCAGCCTGTCCCCTTACACACGCGACAAGTATCCGTACCTATATGGCCTTTACCGCCACAAATACAACAAGAGATGTCAGCTTCAGCCGAAGGCTCTGTGAAGGGGAAAAAGCTTGGACGAAAACGCACTTCGGTGCTTTGTCCAAAGACGCCGCGCATGAAGGCTGTCAAAGTGCCGCGCAATTCTGCCATGCTTACTTTTTTATCCACCAAAAGGCCTTCTACCTGATGGAACATAGGAGTATGGGTAATGTCTGAGTCACGGCGATACACTTTACCGGGGGCAATTATGGCCAGCGGCGGACGCTTGGAAAGCATGGTGCGCACCTGCACAGGGGAGGTATGCGTACGCAGAACTACAGAATCAGTCACATACAAAGTATCTTGCATGTCTCGGGCAGGATGGTCAGGGGCAAGGTTGAGCGCTTCAAAGTTATTGTAATCTGTTTCAACTTCAGGGCCGGACATGATGTCATAACCAAGCTTTTTAAAAATATCACAAATTTCTTCCATGACCAAAGTCACAGGGTGCAAAGACCCTTGCCAAGGAGCACGGGCAGGCGTTGCCACATCAAAACGAGCCAAAGACTTGGCTTCTGCGGCAGCCTCAAGGGCGCTTTTTTTGTTATCAAAAAGATTATTAAGAAGGATTTTTACTTCATTGGCCTTTTGACCAACGGCGGGGCGTTCGGTGGGGTCTAGTTTAGGAAGTTCGGCCATGATTTGTGCCACGCTTCCCTTACGACCTAAAAATTCAATACGTAAGTCTTCTAAATCTGCCAATGTGGCTGCTTTAGTAAGACCTTCCTCAAGCCTAGGCACAAGGCCATCTAATGCTGATAAAAGATTCATACTTTCCCATTCATCCCTTGTGAACTGCCTAAGACGGAGAAGAGAGGAACTTTATGCAAATGGATATTTGCAGTACAAGCCCTTCACACATAAAGGCAAAGGGCTTGTTTGTCTCGTTAAACGAGCCTTAAGCGTTGCTGTCTACTAAGCGTACAAAAACTATTTCAATGCAGCCTTAACTACATCCACAAGCTTGGCGAAATCGTCCTTAGAGCGCACAGCCATGTCGGCAAGCACTTTACGGTTGAGTTCGATACCAGCTTTTTGCATACCGTGGATAAAACGGCTGTAAGATAAACCGTGCTCGCGCACACCGGCATTGATACGTAAAATCCAAAGTTTACGGAATTCACGTTTGCGATGCTTACGACCAATAAATGCATATTGTAAGGAACGTTCTACAGCTTCGCGAGCGGTACGGTACAAGCGGCTACGGCCACCACGAAAGCCCTTGGCAAGAGCTAAATATTTTTTATGCCTACGATGTGAGGCAAGACCTCTCTTTACACGCATGGAATACCTCCATAATCATCAGGCGAGGCGGAGACCTTGCCAGCCCGATGTAAAAAAACA
>CAYJNA010000108.1:0-7756 GCA_964371225.1 uncultured Desulfovibrionaceae bacterium | reverse complement strand
TGAATTGCGCAGAGGTCTCTACTCTGGCAAAGAAGCAAAGGAAGCCTCTTAAAAAAAAGACCTAAACCATACAGATTCAGGTCATACAAACAGCATTTTTATTCTGGCCGCGAAATGAACACTTCATCACGCCCATCAAGCTCCTGCACCAGCACATTGACATGTTCATCTTTATCAGTTTCCACACGTCGTCCCACATAATTGGCATCGATGGGAAGTTCCCTATGGCCTCTATCCACCAAAACCATCAATTCCACTTTTTTAGGGCGACCATAATCTAACAAAGCTTCTAGGGCAGCGCGAATGGTGCGGCCTGTATACAAAACATCATCCACCAAAACCACATTCATATTATCCACATGTTGCGGAATATTTGATTGCCCAATATGCGGCTTGGCATCAAGACTTGTCCAATCGTCACGGTACAAATTTATATCAAGAGTGCCAAAAGCCACGGTGCCGCCCACTCGCTCTTGCAGTAAAGCGTGTAAAAGCTGTGCTAAATTGGCACCGCGTCTTTGTATGCCCACCAGCATTACATCTTGGCAATGCCCATGCTTTTCTATCAATTGCAATACCAGGCGCTCTAAAGTGCGTGCCATGTCTTCCTTATGCATAAGAACTTTATTTTTCATAAAAACATCTCCAACATATTTGATAAAAACCTAGTATAGGTAAAAATAGCCTTGATTTAGAAAATAACAGTACGAAAAATATCTTCTTTTGTGAAGAGTGGAAAGTATGTTTTTATACCATTGACAAAAGTGCTAGCTATGCTTAGCTTTAGCTGTACATAAATTCAGGAGGCCGTTCATGGTTGAATTAACAGAAGGCGCACGCAAAGAGCTTGAAGCTTACTTTGCTGACAAAGAAAAAGGATCTATTCGTATATATCTTGCTCCCGGTGGCTGAAGCGGCCCACGCTTAGCATTGGCTCTGGATGAGCCAACAGATGAAGATAGCTCCTTTGACGTAGAAGGTTTCACATTCTGCATTAATAAAGAACTTTTAGCTCAAGTAGAAGGCGTGTCCCTCGACTTTGGCTACATGGGCTTTGCCATTAATCCTACCAAGCCCCTGCCCAGCAGTGGTAGCAGCTCTTGCGGCGGATGTTCCGGCAGCTCTTCTTGTGGATCTTAAGATATTAGCAAAATAGTTTTTTGCTACTTCTTTACTAAAAACGCAGGCTCTTGGGGTACATTTACACCAAGAGCCTGTTTTTATATACTATATACTGTAAGCATTAATCATTTTCATCATCTTGCACAGCCATACCCTCAATGACCCCGCTTTCAAGCCCGCCTGCAGCTTTTGCTTCTTCAGCAATGGTGCGCAAAGCCTGCCACAAGGCATCAAGCCCCATGCGACTGGCAGAAGACGTCACAAGAGGTACCACGCCTTGTAAGTGCGCAGCCCACATTTTTTGTTTTTCTGCGCGCTCTTTTTGTTTACACTTATCGGCCTTGGTTAAAATGGGCAATAAGGGTATGCCATGCGTTTGAGCAAATGACACCAGTTGCAAATCAATTTTTTGCGGTGGTAAACGGCAATCTAATAAAATGACCAAAGCCTTCAAAGACTGACAGCCCACCAAGTACCGTTGCATAAGTTTTCCCCAAGCATTACGCTCTGTTTTACTACATTTTGCGTAGCCATAGCCGGGTAAATCCACCACATAAAAGTCATCGGGTTCCACATGGTAAAAATTAACCGAACGGGTTTTTCCCGGTGTGGCGCTGATTTTAGCTAAGGATTTACGCCCTGCCAAAGCATTAACAAGGGAAGATTTGCCCACATTGGAGCGTCCCGCCAAGGCAATTTGTACACTATCAAGAGTGATAATTTGCTCAAAGGTATAGGCCGTGGTTTCCAAAACTAATTGAGATTGCATATAGTACTCACTTATGTTGCCATGTATAATATGAAAAAGGAAAGCTTAGGGAACCTCATACTGTCACCATGCAACTTTACCGCATGAAAAGTGCCACAAGGCGAGTTTAACTTGACAAGGTATAACGAATAAGTAAAAATTCTGTGCTTTCGTATCGGCAGAATGAGGCGCCTTGGTGCAAGGCTTGCCTTCGTTTCTTATAGCCCTGTCTTTTATAAAATGCAAATGGTGAAACTATGCTACGTATTCTTATTATGAATGGCCCTAATTTAAAAGCTTTGGGGCAAAGACAACCAGAAATTTACGGTCATGACGGGCTTGAAGCCATACCCGGCGCCGTACAAAAACTCATGCCGCAGGAAGCACAGAACATAGAATTGCTTTTTTTTCAATCCAACCATGAAGGCGCGCTCATTGATAGATTAGAGCAAGCTCGGGAAGAAGGCTTAGACGGCGTAGTACTCAATGCCGGTGCTTTTACCCATACAAGCCTTGCGCTGGCCGATTGTTTGGCTTGGATACATGTCCCTTGTGTGGAAGTGCATATTAGTAATGTTCTGGCAAGAGAAGAAGAAATACGCCAAAAAAGCTATATTGGGCGCCATGTCATTGGTGTTATAGCAGGTTTTGGTATTCAAAGTTACGCTTTGGGTGTACAAGCCCTAGTGTGCCATATTAATAAATAGGAGTAAGTATGTATTCAACTACCGATTTTAAAAGGGGTCTTAAAATTGAAATTGACAAAACCCCTTATGAAATAGTGGAGTTCCAACACTTTAAACCAGGTAAAGGCGGCGCCATGGTACGCACCAAGTTGCGTAACATTTTAAACGGCCGCGTGGTGGACAATACTTTCCGCTCTGGTGAAAAAGTAGATCGCCCCAATCTTGAAACACGTGATATGCAATTTTTGTATCATGAAGGTGATGACCTTGTTTTCATGGACATGACCACCTATGAACAATTGCAAATTAAAGCTTCTTCCACCGACGGTAAATCCGGATTCTTAAAAGATGGTCAGGAATGTAGCGTACTTTTGTACAATGAACAGCCCATCGACATTGAAATTCCTGTGTCTCTTGTTTTGGAAGTTACCGACACAGAACCCGGTGCCAAGGGTGATACCGTAAGTAATGTTACCAAGCCTGCTACCTTAGAAACAGGCATTATCATTCAAGTACCTCTTTTCGTAAACGTGGGTAATAAAGTGAAAGTAGATACGCGTAGCAAGGAATACCTCGGCCGCGAATCTTAGTCTTTAGCGGCTCTGAGATAGGAAAGTATTTCAGAGCCGCGTATAAACAGCAGCATTTTCTTTTTTTATCAGCTGACATTAGCAGTGCTTTTCCTGAAGCACGGGAGGGTATTTTTACGGACGCTCGCAATGCAGCCCGTGAACTCACAGGCCTTTTTCTTGGATTTTTTGGGCTTTTCGTATTACTCAGTTTGGCAACCCACTCCCCAGCGGATCCAAGCCTGAACCATGTTGTCAGTGACTCAGCCGTGGTGCATAATTACGCCGGCCTCCTTGGCGCGTACATTTCCGGCACTTTGAGCGATCTTTTTGGTATTGCAGCCTATGTATGGCCCTTGGTTTGCGGCGCAGTGGGCATAGCCTGTATTGCTCCGCTGTATGAACTGGTATGGTGGCGCTGGTTAGGCTATTTCTTGCTGACCATTTGCCTCCTCTTCATTGGCGCCGCATGGAATTTGCACATTGGTGAAATTTATGGCGGTGGCATGGTGGGTGCCACTCTTTATGAAAATGCGTCCTTTCTCCTCAGCCATTGGGGTTCTGTTATCCTTTGGTTTTTCCTTTTTTGCACAGCCTTGCAATTAACCTTTGGCATATCGTGGTTACGCCTCTGGCACAAAACCAAGGCCTTATGCCAAACGCGTATTTCGGCTGTAGAAAGACCTGCTCTCCCTCAGTGGACATTACCTAGCATAAAGGGTTTATGGCAAAAATTTACAGCTAAGTCAGAGCAAAAAGCACTTCCAGAAGTGTATGATATGGATGACCCTCATATACAAGTGCTCACCCCCAATAAAAAGCCTTTCAAAGAAAGTAAATATACGCAAGACCGTAAGCGTAAGGCTACACCTGATGCCCAAGACATGCCCCATGACATAACTGACAATCAGGATGAGTATGAAGATGAATACGAGCCTGAATATGAATACGAAGATGACAAGAGGCACGCCTATGACGACTATGATGACGACTATGATGATGAACAGCATGATAACTCTGAAAATCACGACGCACAGTGGGCAGAGCAGCAAGCCCCTGCACAACAAACTTCAAGCGAAAAAAAACGCCCTGTAAAACAAGGCGCACCAAGGGCTACAGCTCAAGCTGCTGATACAGAAAAAAAGAAAGAATCCGGTGGCTTCTTCTCCTTCGGTAAAAAGAAGGCTGCGCAAGAAGATGTTGAAAACAGCCCTGAGCATGCTTTTGCACAGCAGCCTACACAGCAAAGTAAAAAAGAGAATTCTTCCAAAAATACAGAGGAATACGTTCATGATTCCGTTGATGCATTTGTTGACGACACTATGGATGATTACCTTGAAGATACCTATACAGGGCAAGAGCATCACGACGATGATGACACTTTTTTACTGGACGATGTGCAAGAACAGCCTGCGTATCAAGCAGCGTCGGCACCTACAGCATCAAGTGTTACAAAGCCTGTAGCTCCCGTAGTGAGCAGCAAAGCCCCTACGGTCAAAACTAAATATGCTTTTCCGTCCCTAGATGTTTTGCAATCTGCCAAGCCTTCTTCTCCCGCCGCCAGAGGCGAAATGGAGAAAAAAGGGCAAGCATTGGTATCTTGCTTGGCAGACTTTGGCATTCAAGGGGAGTTGGTACATATTACCCCCGGCCCCGTGGTGACCATGTACGCTTTTCGTCCGGCAGCGGGTGTGCGTGTTAATCGCATAGCCAATCTTACCGATGATATAGCCTTGGCATTAAAGGCCATTGCCATACGTATTCAAGCGCCCATTCCCGGCTCTGATACTGTAGGCATTGAAATACCCAATGTACAACGCGAAATAGTGAATTTTCGCGAAATTTTAGAATCCTCCGCTTTCACTGAAGCCGGAGGCCCCTTAAATATGGTGCTGGGTAAAAACATTGCCGGCAAGCCTTTTGTGTCTGAGCTTTCCAAAATGCCACACCTTTTGGTGGCCGGTGCCACCGGAGCCGGTAAAAGTGTGGGTCTTAATACTATCTTAATGAGCCTGCTCTACACTACGCAACCAGATGACATGCAGCTTTTACTCATTGACCCCAAGCGCATTGAAATGGCTGTGTATGCCGACTTACCGCACTTGGTACACCCTGTGGTTACGGAAATGCAATATGCCAAAACAGCCTTGGAATGGGCTGTGGCAGAAATGGATAAACGCTATGAAGCCATGGCGCGCGTGGGTGTGCGTAATATAACAGGCTATAACCAAAAGCTTAAGGACATGGGCGCGCAAAAACCTGCTGAGCTGGCAGATTTAGATGCTTTACCTTACCTCGTTATCATCATTGACGAATTGGCCGACCTTATGCTTACCGCTGCGCGCGAGGTGGAAACCAGCATTGTACGTTTAGCGCAATTGGCACGTGCCGCAGGTATACATATGATTTTAGCCACACAGCGCCCTTCGGTGGACGTGGTCACAGGTATTATTAAAGCCAACTTCCCTTGCCGTATTTCCTTTCAGGTAACCAGCAAGCACGATTCTCGCACCATTTTAGATATGGTGGGCGCAGAGCACTTGCTCGGAAAGGGGGACATGCTCTTTAAGCCCAGCGGTGGTAGGCTTATGCGTTTACACGGCCCCTTTGTGGCGGATGAAGAAGTACAAGCAGTGGTCAATCATTGGAAAAGACAATCCCCACCACGATATAAGGTTAATTTTGCTGAGTGGGGACAGGAACAAAGTGAAAGTTCTGGCGGCGGAGTCGCAGGAGATGCCAGCAGCGATTCCTTATATCCTGAAGTACGCGCTTTTGTGGAGGAGCAAGGCAAAGCTTCCATTTCCTTGGTGCAAAGACGTTTTCGCATTGGCTTTAATAGAGCCGCTGTTCTTATGGAACAATTGGAACGCGATGGTATTATTGGCCCAGCGGATGGAAGTAAACCGCGCAGTGTCATCAGGTAGGCATATTTTATGACCTCTTGCGCATACCCAAGCGTACTTCTTAGCATAAACAGCTTGTAGTCATAAACTCTATAATAAGGAGATTATTATGTATAAATTTCTTTTAAGCCTTTGTTTATTGGCCATGGCGCAAGTAAGCCATGCGGCCTCTCTTGAAACAGAAATACAAAAGAAATACCAGCAAATAAACAGTATTAAAAGTACTTTTGAGCAAAGTTTACACCACAAAGAAAGCGGCAATGTGCAAAAAAGAAAAGGCCTCCTATATTTTAGCAAGCCCTTTTTAGTACGCTGGGAAACACAAGACCCTTACCCTGAACTCTTACTAATTTCTGATACGGTGGTATGGAATTACTTGCCCGATGAAGAAGTAGCTTATCGATATTCCCCTGACATTGTGGAAGGCTCTCGCCCCTTGGTACAAGTCATTACAGGGCAAGCACAGCTAAGCAAGGATTTTGCCGTGAAAAATCTTGGTAAAGATGGTGAATATACAAAATTGCAGCTCTTCCCGCATGATCCCAGCCCTGACATGGTGGAGGCCTTTCTATGGGTGGATAAAAATCTTATCATTCGTAAGGCTACCATCATAGATTTTTACGGCAACAGTAATAGCCTGCATTTCACTAAGGTGGAAACAAACGTGTCTTTACCCCAAAGCACTTATCAATTTACACCGCCTAAAGGCGTAGATGTAGAAGAAGGCATGCGTCAATAATTCACGCGTACTTTTTGTATAAAAAGACTTCTTTGATGCTTTCTTAAGCATGATTGAGGTCTTTTTTTTATCCAGAAAACACATTCTAACAAGACCATATCCCCGATAAAAAATGTCTCTCAATTTTATGTATGAAGATTTTTTTTAAAACAGGGTAAAATATTCTCATTTTCCCCTCTCCTTGTCTGGACTTTATTCAGCAATGAGCTATATTGTATGCAATATACAGTACATACTGTAACGGGAGGTAAAAATGCAACTTAAAAAAAGTTCTTTGGGGCAAGAAGCAACACATCTCATTCGAAAAATGGTTCTTGATGGGCATTTTACTGAAGGGGAGCGACTTGTGGAAGATCGTATTGCCACAGAACTTGGTATAAGTCGTACGCCTTTACGCGAAGCCTTGCACCGCTTGGCACAAGAAGGATTGCTAGAAAAAAGGCGCACAGGCGGCTATATTTTACGCACACTGCAACGCACCGAAGTGGAAGATGCCATAGCCATACGCTCCATGCTTGAATCCTATGCGGCCTCTCTTGCAGCTACGCGTTGCACAGAGGAACAAAAGCAAGCTTTACGCGATAACCTTGCAGCATTTGGCCAAACCAAGACCAACGATATAGCAACCTTGGTAAATCTCAATGAAGAATTTCACAATATTTTACGTGAATCTGCCCACTCCCCTCTTTTGGCACAGCTTTTAACAGAATTGGATGGTGTGGTAGAACGTTTATTACGCCCCATCATTTCCACGCATGAAGCAGAATGGTCTGATAGTGATCATTTACGTATTTTAGAACATATTGAAAATGGAGATGCCGCGGGCGCCAATCAAGCCATGCAAGCGCACATAGCACATGCCAAAGAAACCATTTTAGATTTGCTGGATAAAAAAAAGTAATCTAAAAAGTCGATGCTTAACAACGTGTTCCCACTCGTTTTTAAGAAAGGCACGCTCACTCCAAATACCCCTTTCGGGGACGCCG
>CAYJNA010000107.1:0-7810 GCA_964371225.1 uncultured Desulfovibrionaceae bacterium | reverse complement strand
CCTGCGGCCTACCGCTTAGGAGGCGGTCGCTCTATCCAACTGAGCTACGGGTGCAACACGTGTGAAGCCATTTTTAAAGAAGAATGACACAATATGCAAGGGAAAAGTATCTATACTGTAGATTTTCCCTGTTAAGGGAGTATAAGAGCAGTGTTATGCTTTTAATTTTCATATCGCATTAAAGTATTATAAACCTGCGTCACTGTTTTTTTCCGTTATAAACAGTTTTTTTTATTTGTTAGGTATGCCTAAAGTGCTTTTATGGTGTTCTTGCAAAAAAATCCGAAAAGCTTGTAAAGCTCTTCGGATTTATATTTCACAGTAGGGTAGTTAAAGTCTCTACTATGTCGTACGCCATCCCTGTGACATGAATAGTTGTTCGCCGTAAACGAGCAAGCATTGATGGTTGGGAAGGTTATTTATAAGTTTCAGAGCTTTAGGGACAGGCATGGCGGAAAGTGCCGTGGCCCATGCGTCTGCTTCAAGAGCCGTAGGTGCTGTTACTGTCACAGATGTGCTAAATTGCGCGCTTTGTGCCTGCTTGGGGTCAATGAGGTGATGATGCTTTCTAGCGGCATCATAGTACATTTCATAATTGCCAGAGGTTGCTATGGCGCCATTTAGGTGTACGCTAGTGAGGCTTTCGCCCTTACGCGCAGGATTTTCAATGGCCACGTGCCAAGGGCTTTGTTGGGATTTTTGTCCACTGGTACGGATATCTCCGCCAGCATTAATAAGGTGATTTTGCACACCATGCGCGCAAAGTACAGCGGAAGCCATATCAGCAATATAGCCTTTAGCAATACCATCAAGAGTAAGCTCCATGCCCTTGCGTCCAAGGCGTATATGGTCAGGGCTCATGTGAACTTCTTGTGCGAGCATAAGCTCTTTGGCTGCAGCAATATCTGCAGCATCTAAGTGTACATTTCCTGTGGGATTTTGTGCTTTGCGGTACACATCAAGCAGGGGAGCTACGGTGACATCAAAAGCGCCAGCGCTGATATGATGTACTTGTTGTGCTTGTTGTAGCACATGTACAAGACTTTGCGGCGCGTGAAGCAACTTCCCTTGAGCGTTAAGTTCTGTAAGGGCAGAGCTTTTATGCCGCGAGAGTTCGCCCTCAAGAGCTGAAACCTTAGCAAAGGCATGGCCCAGCGCTTCTTCTGCCAAAGTTTTACTTTCGTGTATAGCAGTGATGCTTACAAAGGTGCCCAGCAATATGCGTGTTTGCGTATATGCAGACGCCTTAGGCATAAAGTTTGCCAAGGCTGCTGTGGGGTACACCAAAAGTGCTGCCCCGGCAAGGGCAGATCCTTGAAGAAAACTACGACGGCTCATAGAATTGAGAGATGTACGTAATGTCATATATGCTCCTACCTTATGCCTGTGTACTTTGTTCTGTAGTATTTTCTTGCTTGTTTGTATTTGTGCCTTCAGCACCCTTAGCAATGACAAGCTCTTCAAGGGCGTCATTGTGTAAAGTATGATTCAAAGTGGGGCAGAAGGGGCGCAAAATTTTGCGTGGGCAGTCTGTAATACATATTTCAGCGCAATCAGCCCCGTAGCTTAAGCATTTGTGCTGATCAATTTCGATGCGACTTTCCACTTGTTTAATGGCCTTAGCTGGGCAAGATTTAATACACTTACCGCAGTTAATGCAACCCACTTCGCAGATGTCCATAACGGCACGTAATTTATCCTTGGTGGCGCATGTTACGGCTACGCGTGCGCGTGCTGGAATAAGGTCTAGTGAGTTACGCGGACAAGCCTTGATGCAAAGGCCGCAGCCTGTACATTTAGAAGTGCTAATAACCACAAGGCCATCTTTAATTTCCATGGCACTGAAGGGGCATACCTCAACGCAGTCACCAAAACCTAAGCATGACCAAGAGCAAAGATCAGAGCCATTCATAAGCAGTGTGGCACCCGCACAAGAGGGAAGGCCGTGATATTGATAACGTGCTTTCACATTACCGGCAATTTTATCACAGCGGCGGAAGGATATCATGGGGTCAGCAGCTCCCACCGATTTACCTGTGAGTTCGCCCACGGTGATGGTGGTATCGGCCGAACCAGCCACACAAAGGGCGGCAGAAACGCCAGGGTCATTGACCACAGCAATGGCATACCCTTCACAACCGGCATAACCACAACCGCCGCAGTTGGCACCTGGAAGGGCGTCCATAACGGCTTCCACACGGGGGTCTTCTTCCACATAGAATACACGAGAGGCTGCAGCAAGCACTATGGCAGCCACTAATCCAAGCCCAAAAAGGGTAAGAACAGATGATATAACCATGTGTAAGCCTCCTAGCTTGTCATGCCTTTAAAGGCAACGAATGCAAGGGACATAAGCCCTGCCATTATAAGAGCAATGGGCGTACCCATCATGGCCTTTGGCACACGGCAAATTTCTAAACGCTCACGAATACCTGCCATGAGTACAAGAGCCAACATAAAACCTGCGCTGGAGGCCACAGCATACAGCATGGATGTAATGAAGTCATATTCTTCACGTTGCACCAAGATGGCTACACCCATAACGGCGCAGTTGGTGGTGATAAGCGGTAAGAAGATGCCTAAGGATGCATAAAGTGGCGGTATCATTTTTTTGAGGAACATTTCCACAAATTGTACCAGCGATGCAATAACCAAAATAAACACAATGGTTTGTAAGTAGGATAGGCCATAAGGCAATAATATGTATTTTTGCATAAACCATGTGCAAGCTGTAGCCATGATGGTTACAAATACCACCGCGCCGCCCATACCTAGAGCTACACCTTGCTCTTTGGAACAACCAAGATAAGGGCAGTTCCCAAGGTATTGCGCAAGAACAATGTTATTTACAAAGATAGCAGATATGAAGAGTTGAAAAATATCCATTATTTCCTCCCCTTACTTTCGTGCACAAGCGCCGCAAGCAGAGCAGCCATGTGTTGGGTTTTCAGGTTCATCAAGGCCTTGTCGTTTAGCTTGCCATTTGGTGAAAGCGTTCATGGCGCATAAAATAACACCAAGAGCGATGAAAGCGCCGGGAGCTTCTACCATAACGGTAAAGGGTGAGAACCCTTCCCACATGACAGGAGTATCAAAAAGTGTGCCCGCGCCTAAAAGTTCGCGTAAGCCGCCAAGGAAGGTAAGGGATACGGCAAAGCCAATGCCCATACCAAAACCGTCTGCCACAGAGAGTGCCACGGTATTTTTAGCAGCAAAAGCTTCTGCACGGCCTAAAATAAGACAGTTTACCACGATGAGAGGCACGAAGATTCCCAATTGTTGATACAGTGGGTAAGCGTAGGCTTGCATGAGTAGTTCCACCGATACCACCAAGGTGGCAGAAATGGCAATAAAGCAAGCAATACGAACTTTTTTGGGTATAAGATTTCGCATTAACGAAATAATGAGGTTTGAGAGTACAAGCACGAAAATAACGGCCATTCCCATACCAAGCCCATTATTGGCTGATTTTGTTACCGCAAGCACGGGGCATAGACCGAGCAGGAGGCGAAATGGAGGAAGTTCATTCCATAAGCCTTTGGTAAATTCTTTCATTATTTGACTCATGACTTCCCCCTATGGCCATGCTTTTATGATGGCATCTTTTAACTCAGCATATACTTTTGCGGCATTGGACACAGCAAGCACAGAACCAGCAGAAGATACCGTAGCTCCGGAGATGGCATCAATGCTACCGCCGTCTTTTTTAAGCTTTACATCCATAGGCTTACCTACAAATTGCTCAACAAAGTTTGGCCTAAGGATAACATCACCAATACCGGGAGTTTCCTTCATGGTAGTTACACCAATGCCCACCAGCGTGTCATTTTCTGGGTTAATGCCCACCATGACGTTAATATCACCGCCAAAGCCCTTGCCTTTATCTTCTAAGGCCACACCTATGAGCTTACCATTTTTACGTGCAGGAAAGATGGTTACTTCACGCCCGTCTTTTAAGGTAAACTTTTTGCGCTCAGCTAATGGGGAGTTGTCTACATCGTTGAAAACTCTTTCCAAAGCAGGGGCTTGTACATATGTTAAAACTTGGTTTTCAATGGGTATAGCTGTAATCATTTTGAGGTAGGAAAGGCCAAAGCCGGAAATCCCACAAATGACTGAAAGCACCACAAGCATTCTTATAATATCACGCATTATTTGCCTCCAAAGGGCTTGGGTCTAATACTCTCAAGCAAAGGTGTCAGCAAGTTAATGAGCAGTATAGCAAAAGCTACGCCGTCTGTATGTTCTCCATAAACGCGAATGATAATCACAAGGATACCACCAAGGGCCCCGTAAATCATCATGGGAATAGGCCTGTCTGGGGAGGAGGCCATTTCCGTGGCGAGGAAGAACCCGCCCAAAAGGGTAGAGCCTGTAAGCAAGTGGAATACAGGTGATACGTACATTTCAGGTGCAATACTGTGGAAAATGGCAGCGGTAATGCCAACACCTACAAAAAAAGAAGTGGCAATTTCCCAACGAATAATGCCGCGTATGCAAAGATAAGAGCCGCCTAGCAAAAGTGCTAAACCTTGAGCCGCGCCAAGGCCGCCAATTTGCTTACCAAGAGCTAAATCTAACCAAGGGGTTTCAGAAGCTACTTGGACACCGAAATACTTTAATTGTACCAAGGGGTCTACAAATAATGTATTTAGCTGCATGGCATTGGGATCCATATACACTGGCCATGAGACATACAGTAAGGCCCAGCCCACCAGCGCACTATTGACAGGATTTGCCCCAAGGCCACCAAAGGCCATTTTACCAAGGGTAATACAGAGGCTAACCCCCACTATAACAATCCATGCAGGGGCTGAAGCAGGGAGTAAAAAAGCGAAAAGTAAGCTTGTTACTACAGCGGCAAAATTATCTACCGCAATTTCGCGCGCCATAATTTTTTGACAAAGAGCTTCCACCACAATGCCCGTGAGTACGGCTAGTGCCATGACTCTGGCTGCGGGTAAACCCCAATGCCAAATACCCATGATTGCCGCAGGGGCAAGGGCTAAAAGTGTATTATAATTTATACTGCGTATGGTGCGACCGCAATGCCAAAAGGGCGGGGCACTTACGGCCAGTAACGTAGAAGCAGATTTAGTATTTGCCATGATGTCCCCTCCTATGCAGAAGTATTTAGTTGAATTTCTTCAAGCTCTTTAAGCGCTTCTGCTTGGAGGAGCTTATGTTTGGCAAGGCGAATGTACTGTAATACAGGACGACGTGCCACACAAACGTAACCACAAAGACCACAGTCAAGGCAGGAGAAAATATGTTCTTTCTCACACCTATCGTACAAGGCAAATTCAGAATAACGGCTGAGTAAAGAAGGCGTAATACGCGCAGGACAAATAAGTACACAAGCCCCGCAATTAATACAAGGATTATGCCCTTCCATATCTGGTATGGCATTGGATTCTACAACGAAAACGCCATGTGTGCCCTTAGTGACACTACGCTCAAGTGTATCCAAGCTTTCACCGCGTAAAGGGCCGCCACGAAGTACGGTATCGCCTTCTTCAATGGTGATATTACCCAGCTCAAGTAGTTCACCAATGGTGGAACCTTCTTTAACTACATAATTGTCCCACTTGGTGTAGGAACCTATGGTAAGAACGGTTTCTGTGAGGGGTAAACCTGTGACACCAATGCGCCCAAGGCTCCATATATTATGTAAGCCCACACAAGCCACATCAGGGGGATTTTCTTTGCCTGTCACATTTTTAATGACAAGCTCAGCCAAACTATTGGGATAATCAGCGCTCACATGTACAACTTTTATATTTTCGCAGGTGAATTGCATACCGTGTGGAATGGCAAGTATGATTTCTTCTGCGCGTGCAAGGCGTTTAAGTAGGGTGATACCGGCTTGGAAGGTTTTACCATGACTTGTGAGCATAGGTTCAGCCCAGCGTACACCCGGATCAGGGTTAAGGGCATTAATAATAAGTGTTTTACATTCTTTAGATAAAGAACGTGTGTTCACACCAAGCTTTTTTACGGCAAGGCGCAAATCTTCACCTTTTAAGTCACTATGGAGTAAATCTGCTACTTCCACTTGAGGCGCATCTTCCATGGGCTCGGTGGCTTTTAGCATGATACTACGCTCATTCACATCACTCACTTCGCCGTGAATAGGGGAGAATACATCCCCTTTTTCTATGGAAGGGTGTGTTCCAAGAAGCATTCCTGGATATACCTTAGTTTTTTTCTTAATTCCCTCAGCAAGAGTGAACCCTTCGCGATTTAAACGCACTTTAGTAGGTATATGCCCTTCATTAAAGCGCTTGGAGACACCATAAACAAGGTGAAAGCGAGGGTCGTTAAGTATTTGAAAATGTTGTTTCATACTAAACTCACTTCGTATGGCATTGGCTGCATTGTTCTTGTGTAAAGGGGCCTTTACCCACATTGGCATGACAGGTAATGCACTGCCCATGATAGGCGGCCATACTGTTGGGGATAAGCTCTGCTGGCTTTGTGGTATGGCATGTGGCGCAATTGGCGTAAAAATCATTAAGCTTAAAGGCGCTGGCACCTTCTTTCTTAAGTCTCTCACGGTTGTCAATGGTAGTGTGGCAAGAAGCGCAATCTTTAATGCCATTGGAGAACATGTCTTCGTGACAAGATTGACACTTTAGGTGTACAGCGTCGCGCAAGGAGGGCACGGTTTCATCGCCGGTACTTTCGTGACAATTGGCACAATTTTGTGGTTCTGGCTCAATGTCTGTATCTTCATGATGGCAGGAAGTACAGTCAAGACCATATTCTTCGGCATGTGCTGCATGACTCCAGTCCACCTTGGGGGCAAATTCCATATGGTGGCAGGTAGCGCAGGCGTCCGGTCCTTTCATGGCTGTGGCGTGTGTTGAACGGAATGTTTCATCAAACGCTACGCCATGACAGCTACTACAGCTCATGACAAGTTCTTTTTCAAGAATCATTTCATGGTGGCAGGTTGCACAGGGGATGTTATCACCCATAAGATGTTTTTCGTGATTAAAAACAACTTTTCCTGCTGCATTATCCATAAGAATACGCGTCGGAACGTCTTTAGCTGGCTCCGGTATAAGATAACCAGCACCCGCTACCACAACAAGAATGGCTGCAAAGACCAAAATGGGTATGTATCGCTTTTGCAAAGGAACCTTCCTTGGGAAAAAAGTTAAATTAAATTTTACCCATAAAAATTTTTTAATACCAATTTATATCATAAATGCATGACTTTGGAAAGGAAAAATAATTCTTAAGTATTCTTGGATGCTTCGTGCTATCTGTTGATAGTTGTGAAAAATAGGATTAGTACTGTTTGCTTAACCAGTTCCAATTTTGGATGGTATTTTTACTATTTTGTTTTCATGCGTGTGAGGAAACTGTCATCCTGTTACAAAATTCGTTTTCAAAAATTACTTTTTTAACGCTACTGTTATTATCTTCATGCAGGATGTTCAAAAAATAACGTGGAAGGAAGTCGAAGCTTTTTAAGAAAGCGCGTATCAAAACATTCGTAGCTGCAGAAAAAACAAAATTAGTGATATAATTTGCCCTTTATTAACATGGTACTACGGGGGATATTGCATGTTGCTAAACAGTGCATTGTACGCGGGCGCTTTTCCGTGTGCATATTCACTATAACTACGTATGAAGAGAGTGTTCTGTGTAACTATATGATAAAATATATATTTTTGGTTGGAAAAAACGCTACCCGAAGAAAAAATAAAAAAAATGTAAAAAAGTATTGACCTATGCCGTAAGCGATGGCATAACTCTCTTCGTGATGACGCCGGGATGGTGGAATTGGTAGACGCAGCGG
>CAYJNA010000106.1:0-7817 GCA_964371225.1 uncultured Desulfovibrionaceae bacterium | reverse complement strand
TTCTGAAGAAGCACGGGCGCTCATGGAGAAAGATAAACAAGCCAAAGCTGCAGGTATAAATGAGCTGGTCGGCGCAGGGCAGAGAACGGCTTCATCTGCTACTACTTCTGCGGCCACTCCTGAAAACCCCGTGGAAATGTATCAAGTACCTTCTTGGTATGGTGAAACCATGCCCATATACTCAGCTACCGTTGGTGGGCAAAGCTCCATAACTGTGCAAGGGGTTACTTATACCCAAAGCCCCACATGGGATAAATATACATCTTCTCTAGAAAAACATTACAATGACGCGTTAGATGAGCATAATATAGGCAGTAGCCCGCAAGAACGCTATGAAGCTCTTATTGCTGATGGTGCTCAAAGTTTGCGTGTGAAAAACGATTTTTATAATCGCATAGCTGCGGATGAAGCATTGCAAGGACTTATGAGTACCCTTGGTGTTAAACTACCTGCATAATCATTATCGCTGGTAATAGAGCTGCCTCTTTTTGTATTAATGATAAACCTCCCTCGACATAGGCTTAAGGAATAAAGAAATACCTACTTGTGCCGATAGTACCTAATGTGAGCTTTTTTAGTGGATGCATAAAGAAGTAATGTCTTCTCATTAAAATCTAAATATTTCAAAGCACAATCTCGCTTGGGAGGCGATATATGGTTGAAATTTCAGGGTTTGCACCTTATTCAAGCACAGATTATAGAGAAACACTGAACGCATTCAAAGGTAAACATGAGGCCAATGGCACCGTTTCTACCACAGCAAAGCAAGACACCATTACCATCATTGGTAATGGCTCTACGCTTCCCACGTCCATTCCAGCTGTACGAGCTCTTACCACAGAAGAAATTGATCGTCTTGCCTATGCTAACAACCTTAACTCCATGCAAACTCTTGCCCCTCCTGTGGCTGAAGAAGCATTCGGACATATCACCACAAAAACCTTTGCTTCCGGCACATCCGTTTCTGTACATACAGAAGGCTTTGGCGAAGGTGAGGAACGCAATCTCCTTGCCCCTGACCGTAAGGTTTATGCCACCATTACCCATGCCGATGGCAGTTCTGAGGTGCAACAGATTACGCAAAGTACAGTTTTTTCAGAAGATGCAGATGGACGGCTTGTTATCAATTCCACTTTTACGCAAAAGCCTGAAGCAGATGAAGAGCTGGCGCGCATTGCTCAGAGCACAGGTGTTCTTTTTGAAAATGTGGAACTTCTTGGCACAGCGGGGGATGACCTCATCATTGATATGGGCTTTGGCAATGATTTTCGCATGTCCCGTGCGGAAATTAACGCAGGCGAAGGCAATAACACCATTTTATCCTTTGGTATTATGGATATTTCCGTGGGTGATGGCGACAATACTGTCATTGGGCGGCAATCCGGCAATACAGCGTCCATAAGCGCAGGTAACGGTAATAATTCCATTTCCGGCGGTTTTAGTAAGGTGCAGCTTGGCGATGGTAACAATACAGTGAATGGCCGTGCGTACAACATACAAGTGGGAGACGGCGATAACAACATCAACAGTTCCTATGCCAACACGGTCATTGCAGGCGAAGGCAATAACACCCTTAACCTTGGCATAGTGACAGACAAAGTCAGCCTTGGAAATGGAAATAACACGCTTCACATTAATTCCGTACCAGAAAATGCAGGACGTCTTGCCAATCTTTTTTCATTTTCTTTAGATGTGGGAGATGGGAATAATCACATTGTCATTGATAAAAACAGTGAAAATACTCGTATTGAAGTCAATATTGGCAATGGCAACAATAACATAAGCTTTGAGCATATTACAGGTTTCATGTCCTCATTCAACGTGGGTAATGGTAATAACAGTATTACCACAACGAGTGTAAAAAATATCGGCAACATGAATCTTGGTGAAGGTAACAATACGTTGACCGCCGATGCCATGCAAAATATCTATAATATGTATTTTGGCAATGGCAACAACATTGTCAACGCAGCCAATATGGACTCCATCCATAATATGGGTTTCGGTAATGGCAATAACATTGTCAACGCACAAAATATGGAGCATATAGGTCGCATGCCCTTTGGTGACGGGGACAACGTGGTCAATGCTGAGCGCACCTTCAATGCCTTTGGGGTTATCTTTGGGAACGGAAACAATGTCATGACTGCTCACCTTGCGGAAGGCAATTTTGGGGCACGTTTTGGCCATGGCAACAACCGTTTGGAAACACATATTGTAACAGATAACTACAATGTCACCTTTGGTGATGGAGATAATCACGTAAAAGCACACACTGTGACAGGTAATTATAATACCACTTTTGGAAATGGTAATAACTACTTAGAAGCGCACACTGTAACAGATAACTATAATGCCACTCTTGGCAATGGTGATAACGCTGTTAATATTAATACGTCACACAGCGCACATGTGGCGCTCAGTGTGGGCAGTGGCACAAATGCTTTACACATTCAAAACAATAAAAATAGTAGCATGGGCATCTATAACAATGAAGGAAGCGGCGCAGGTACATTCAGTCTTAATATAACTGGGGATGTGCATGGGCTGAACTTCATTTATGCGGGTAATACGTCTGTAAATATTGATGGTTCTGTGTATAATGGAAATATTCTTACACAAAATGGTACAGATTCTTTCAATATCAGCGGCAGTCTTTTCAATAGTTACACAGACTTTGGCATGGGCACTAGCAGCTTGAACGTCAATGGCGGCATATATAATTCCTACGTTGCTAATGCCAACAATATGCATACAAACCTTGTGCATAACAGCATAATTAACGATGAAGTTTTTTCGGCAGAAAATAATGATGTGACACAGGGTGCGACATTGAAGAAATTTGAAATTTTTACACAAGGCATGTACGCACCGTCTGCTTTACAAGCGGTTTTTAAACAATATTCCATGGAGTTTATTTAACTTTTTTGGTGTCGACTAATATAGCTATTGAGAACTTAAAAATGGGATTCTGCAGTTTAGAAGAATCCCATTTTTTATTATAAAATTTGGTAGTTACTGAAATAGTAATTGTCGCAAGTTCGCAAACTCTTGTAGATGGTATGATTCTTTTGGAGCTTTTATTTTAAATTATGTAAATGATAAGTTGGAAAGTTGTATCTGTTGCTTAGCCACATGGGCGTTATGCTTATCTAGAAAAGAAGCTCCCCGCATATTTTCTATATTTTCCTTGTGGTAAGTTACAATATTTTCATGGTGAGCAAATATTGTTTGTATTAAATCATCACTTCTTTCCTTATACTTTTTATGTACCTGAGAAAAATTGTCAGCGTTAAGAATGGTGTCGGAATCCATGGAATGAGCATATGCATCTGCTTGCATTTCATCACTAACACCGAGCATTGCGCCATCATCAGCCGCAATGATAGTATAGATATTTTGTCCACTTCCAAGAGCAATGGAGGCAGTGTCTTTTAAAAGGTCAATTTTGAGGGTATTATCACCATCACCTAATGTTATTTGAGAGTTTTCCGCCATGCTGTGTGTTTCAAAGTAATTGTTACCATGGCCAAAGTTCGCCGTGGAATTTTTAAAATACAAGGAGGTAACATTATTGTCGCCATCCCCCAAGGCTAAGGCTGTATTTTCAATTTCATAAGCATCAATGTGCGTATTGCCTTCTTTATTGTTGATGGTAGAGTCTTGAATTTTGAATGCTTCGAAAAGCACATCCGATGCAGCATGCAGGGCAGAGTTATGCATACCTAGAATGTACATGGCATTTAAGCCCTCTCCAAGGTTGATGGTTGACGCATCCACAAAAAGTGAGGAAGTTGTGTTATTTCCATTCCCAAGGTTTAAGGTGGAATTTTCCAATGATATAAGATTCACGGTATTGTTCCCATTACCCAGAGTAATGGTGGAATTAACAGTACGCCCCTCCTCTATGGCGGTAACACCAAAGTCCATTATTTCTATATAATTATTATTATAGGTATTTTCTCCGTTGCCAGTGTGTAAATTACTATTTTCTAATTTGGCAACATTTATCATATTATCTCCATTACCAAGCCTAATATCGCTATTATCTGATAAAGACCAATTGAGATAATTATCCCCATCGCCTGTATGTATTTTAGAATCATGAACAGAGTATATACCCAAAGTGTTATTACCGTTACCAGCAGTAAGTGTGGTAGAGGAAAAGCTATCACTTTGTAACGTGTTTTCACCGTTTCCTAGCGTAATTGTGGCATGAGCTACGTCATAAATATCCACGTTATTATTTCCGTCACCCAAATGAATGGAAGTGCCTTTAAGAGAATTCGCTTCTATGCTAATGTCTCCGTCACCGCCATGAATGGAGCCATTGGTCAAACTATCAGCATAAATATAGGCATTTCCGTCGCCAAGGTTTATGTGCGTATCTTTGCTGTCTATATAAAGGTTGTAATTTCCGTCACCTGTAGATATTTGGGCATTATCTGCAAAGTTAAAGATGGTAGCATTTTCACTATGGGCAGTGATATCTTTGCTTGTAATATTAATAATGGTGACATGGGCGTTTTGCTTTAGTGCATTTCCTGCTTCTTCCTTGCTACTTCCGTCTAAGTTGTAATGTGTTGTAATATTGCTTTGCGCAGAATACACAGAAAGGCTGCCATCTTCATTTTCTGAAATTGTAGCATCATTTGTGAGGCTTAGGTTGATTTTTTGGCCATTGTTTCTTTCAAAATTAACGGAATATTCTGTGGCAACCTCAGAATCTGTAGTGATTTTTTCATCAATGGCTATGGTGGAACCTTGCGCCGTGGTGGCACGATGGTAGATACCTTCATACGAGGCAAATTGTGCTGTACTACCTATTGCCGTGTTTGAAGATGAAGTATTACTTTCTTCATGACTGGACATAGCTTCTGTAACGTTCTGTTCTGATGAAGTTTTTTTTGTAGCAGCGATGGTATTCGACTTTGCATTAATTGCACTATCTGTTTTTGGATGATAATTACTATTAAAACCATCATATGTATTTGATGGTATCGCTGAAATAGACATAAAAACTCCTTAGTTTAGCTTTACATAACGAGAAAGTTTATTATTTCTTAATTTCTGTATATAATTCAATATGATTCAATATGATTCAAGCGTTTTTGTGAAAAAAACACGCTTATTATAATAAAAAACATGCATGCAAATTTACTCGTACTTTTCTTCATAAAAATAATGTATATATGCCATACAATGAGGAAAAATATGCCTAGAATGATGCTTAATACAGTATACAGCAAAATACATACCATTGCAGCTCACATAACAATATCTATATTGGGATGTGATGCAAGACATTAGCTATGAATGGATTTATAATGCACCTGATGACTTTTTACTCATTCGCATATTCGTGTAGGGTAGAGCTGTTGAAAACTTAGGCGTAACCAGTGGTATGTGAGATGATGAAAGGACGGCAGCAGGTATTGGTTATGATATTTGGTAAAATAAAAGATGACACTTTTTATTAAAAAAGGAGGGAACTGTGTCTAACAAAACTGAGTTTGAAGGCATTGAAGGTTTCCCAGTCATTGCCTCTTTCTTTTTTTATGAAATGCTTTTTGCATTTTCCAGAACACTTGGTATTTCATGGTGGTCGATTAATATTCCAATCAGAGGTCGATTAAGTCCCTCTGTGGCATATGGTTTCTTTGCATTGTCTATCTTTATAATTTGTTTAATAATATTTCTTATAATAGCCATTCGTCGAACTCGTAAGCGCATCAAAAATGGGGAAACAACTGTAAAAGAAGCAATTGCAAAATATGCACGTTTTTTTATGGTGTACCTGCTCTGGTTGTCACTAGTTGCTATTATTGTGCCACCTATCTTGCGCTTTACGTATTACATTTTTTAACTACAAACTATAGGGATTGTAATGAAGCACCTTAAAAGAAATATCACCCTTTTTCTGTGGTGCTTTTCCATTTTTTGTATCCTTGTACTATACTCTCATACCGCTTAAGCGAGGTTAAATTTGCCCCCCTTAGAAGCCTTTATTTTAAAATGTCACACCGTCTGGTGGAAGTGAAGTTGGTTCGTCTCAAACTTTTCTTAATGAGCTTTGTGAGCTTTTGGAAGTGCCAAGGCCGTCATCGCCAAGGGCGCACGGTGTGGGTGAATATATCCAGAGAGTTTAGGGGCACCATATTCTTTATTGAGGTGTTCCGCAAAGACGATTATTGGCTTCACGGTCAAAGAGTTTTTCTGTTTTGTTTATGGTTAATATGTACTGGTAATTGTTGGTGGAATTTTCCAATACTATGGTTATGGTAGGGATAAATCCATTCTGTTCGAGTTTGGCCACGCTTTCGGCGGTCATATCATCAATAAAAATATGGTTCCGCTGCTTTTAATGGCACGTAATTGTGTGTCTATGTTTCCCATAAATGCCTCCTTCAAAACGCACCACCATAGCGTTAAACAAGTACTTTAACTAGAACACATTTCATAATTCAACTTGCGCTGAAATATGTTGTATTATTGCGTTAAAAAACACGATTTTTGGCTTGTTCCGAACGCTACGCCACCGCGTCAAACGTTCGTTAGATGTTAGAAGTTTCTCAAAATATATTATCGTTTAATTATGCGATAGCTTATAACATATTTTATAGGGGTACGGGAAATTGATACTGTTTATATACCACTTAAAGTGCTCCAATAGATTAAGGTATCTAGGGATATATGAGATGTAGATGGACAAGCAAAAAACAAAAAATAAAGCTCTACAGTGCTTTATGGGCAATATAGGACTTTAAAATTTCTTTTACTGGTGGAGGCGGGGGACGACGGGGCAAAAATCACCTTCTTGATATTATTATGTTTTCTGCGTGGTATTTTCGCAAATACCGTAAAATGTACTGTAAAAAATATTTTTGAGAAAATTTTTATTTTACGCCAAGGGGGGAGTTGTGATGAAAATTGTGGGTAGGTGAGGTAGCCGTAGCTCGTTTGACAAGGGTAATTTTAGTAGTATATGGTAGTCAAAAGTATACACAAGGAATACCCTATGTCAGCACAAAATCTTATTCCCACCAGTGTGAAGCTCCCTGCTGAGTTGAAAGAACGTATGCAGTACCTTGCTCAGTGCAGGGATAAGTCTGTTCATGCCCTCATGCTCCAAGCTCTTGAAGATTTCACTGCACGCGAGGAGAAGCGCGAAGCCTTGCGTCAAGACGCCATAACAGCCCACGAAAACTATCTGCACACAGGCTTGCACGTTACTAGCGATGAAGCCAATTATTGGCTTGAAGAACTCGCTCAAGGTAAGAATGTGGAGCCGCCTAAATGCCATCTTTAATATGGACACCCGAAGCCCTAGCCGATGTGAAGTTGCTGTATGCATTTCTCTTTGAAAAAGATGTGGATGTAGCCAAAGCCGTGGCTGCAACCATCTTAAGCTATGCTAAGAAGCTAGAAGAATTTCCGCACACGGGACGCCCTTCCGTGGATTTAGAACCAGAACATAGAGAGCTGCTTATTCCTTTTGCCTCCAGCGGCTATGTGCTCTTGTATGCGCAAGAAGGCCAAGAAGGGGAAAAGCTTGTGGTGCTCGCTGTACGGCATCAGAAGAAAGCAGGGTATTAACAGGCCGTTGAAAAATAGCAATCTGCTGCGTCAGTGCAAAAAAACAAACTGCTTATGTATGTTTAATACACTGCGCATCTTGATTTTTTTCACTTCCTTGCATCTTACTATTTTTGAACAGCCTGTTCGGAATTGCCTTTTATAATAATGTAGCTGAGGATTGGTGAAAATGTGGATATATGAAAAGTCTCCTGATAACACGGCACGTTTCGCTTTAGGAA
>CAYJNA010000105.1:0-8121 GCA_964371225.1 uncultured Desulfovibrionaceae bacterium | reverse complement strand
GCCCCTAGAATCCTTTTTAGAAAATACTTATCTTAAGGCCGTTACGCATGTAAAAATGTGTAATGGCCTAAATTTTTTCTTCTTCCGGCCACTGGGCATAGGGTAAACGGGCTAGAGCCGCATTGCGATAACGGGCATCGTGAGTCACTTCTTTGCCTAGCCATGCAGGTCTTTCAAAGTGCGCGTCTTCGCTTTCTATTTCTATTTCAGCCACAATAAGCCCCGCATTATCGCCTTCAAATTCGTCTATCTCCCACACATATTCCCCCATGGGGACTTTATGGCGTGTTTTATAAATAAGGGGTTTAAAGGCAAGCTTTTCTAGCAATTCCTGCGCGTCTTGTAGTGGAATGGGATATTCGTATTCAGTACGCGCAATGCCGTCTTTAGGGCCTTTTATGGTAATATAGGCTTTTTCTGATTCTGTACGAATGCGTACAAGGCATTGCGCAGAAGAGTAAATATAGCCTTGGCAAAATTGAAAGGATGAGGCTTCATTACGCCATGCATTGCCCACCACAAGAAATTTTCTTTCTATTTCCTTATACATAAGACTCTCCTTACTGTTCCACTTTTACACTTGTTTACAGGTATGAATAATTCCATACCGTATACCACGGTGCATCATGAGTCATATTTGGTGCTTGCACACAATATTCTGGCTTTTGTAAAGCCTTACAAAAATTTTCGCTGACCATGGGGGGAATGATAGCATCTTGCGGGCTACTCATATGCCGTTGCGGAATATATCTAAGTGTATAAGCACTATCTTGTGGATTTAATGATCCCACCAGAGGGCTGACTTTATGATAGTTTTGCATAACATTAATGTTAAGTAGGCCGGCAATACTGCCGAAGAAAACAACATCTTGTCTTTGCGCCGCCACTAATGCCGCCACACCGCCACCGCCGGAATACCCCACAAGTACTATATGTTTAGCTCCTACTTGTTGCTTAATAGTATCAATGGCTTCATTGCTTGCTGTAATAACTTCTGGAGCAAGGCGATGTGATGTCCAGTATTTTTCTTCACACAAGTTACGTTTTTGTGAGGAAACATATTGGCAAGGACGAGCCAAGTACAGCACTGCATTCTGGCTGGGGTCATGCCTAGCTAAATCAAGCGTTGTTGCCTGTGTGGGGGTAGGGTCTGTGGAAGGGCGTGCTCTCGTGACCCATGCAAGCCCATCGCCCTCTATATAAACGTGTAATGTATCACTTTCTTGTGGCGCTGGGCGTAAGAGTGCGTAAAGAGAGAATGTACTAGTGGCAATGACTTTTTTCTCAAAACCCTGCTCTTGTATTGCTTGGTGTATGTCTTGGTGTAATTTATGACGCAATTCCGCAGTGGTGCTCATACAGGCTACACCAAACATACTTTGTACTAATAAGAGTGAAAATATAAATTTTCGCATGGGTGTACCCATTATTTTGCGCAAAGTTGGCTTTTGATACGAGCTTCCATATACAAGGCCAAAGCCGCAATGGCTTGATCGCAGATATCAAAAACGGGAATACCCGCTTGCACAAGAGCTTGCCTATATTCGTGAAATAAAGGGCCACCATCCACAATGCCTATGAGGGGTTTTGCTCCTTCCAAAGGTTGTTCTTGTTGTAGTTTTTGTAATAAATTAACCATACTTTGTTCATGATATATGTTGAGAGGAGCTTCATAGGAGGCCAATGTATGCGTAGCAGGAGACAGGGGGCCTAAGCTCATGATGACAGCATCGATGCCGGTATCTTCAAGTAATACTTTAGCTATGTCCATATGTACTTTGTCAGAGGCGGCTGGGTTAATATCAAGGGGATTTTGCACGGTGACAAGTTTTTCAAGACGGTTCGCTTGAAGTATTTTTTCAATTTTCTGTGTGCTTTCTGAGCTGAAGTTACACAAACTCATGCTATATTCATCGGATTGAATGGAATCTGCCATGCCCACAGCTTCAAAGCCGGCGCCGCTCACAGCGGCCAGACGTCGGCCCCCAATGCGTTTATTATGTAAGTGCTCAGCCAGCATGAAAACATTTTGAAATTCTGTGAAGGTACGTGTAACTATGGCACCGGCTTCGCGCACGCAGCTTTCACAAACCATATAGTCTCCGGCTAAGGAAGCCGTGTGTCCGCTGGTGGCATTTTTACCTTCGGGAGTACGGCCTGCTTTATAGAAAACTACCATTTTTCCAGCGCGCACAGCTTGGCGCACCGCTTGTACAAAGGCCAGACCGTCACCGTCTTTAAATCCTTCAGCATACACAGCAATAACGTCTACACTGTCTTGTGCGCTAAAGTAGGTGAGCATATCCCCTAGGGTTAGGTCTGATTGATTACCCATGGAAATCATATAGGCCGGTGCCAGTTCCGGCATTTGGCTCATACGATGTAACATAAAAGCGCCACTTTGGCTGATAAGAGCAGATCTATGCGTAGCGCACAGATTGGGTTGAAATTTTTCTTTAGGAATAAACCATGTATCGTAATTACCGGGATGTGATACCACACCCATGCAATTGGCGCCTAAGAAGATAGGACCGCCGCCTTCTTGCATATGTCCTTGCTCTATGGCGTGAATGACTTTTTCAGCGCGTTCTACGCTTTCATGCGTTTCTCCCATGCTTCCGGCAATGAGCATAACAGCGTGGGCGGCGTGCGTGTCAATGATGCTTGGCACTAAATCCGGCAAGCTTTCTGCCCCTGTGGCCAATACCAAAAGGTCTAAGGGCTCAGTAAGCCCTTGTACCGAAGGTAAACAGGCAATGCCATCAATGTTTTTTTCCTTTTCATGAAAAAGGGTAATATTTTCTGCAGGGAAGCCAGAGTTTCGAATGTTTTCCAGTATAATGCGGCCAAAGTTTTTTCGGCTTGCGGAAACGCCCATGATACCAATGTGTTCTGGATGTAAGAGATTATGAATTTTATGTATGGGGCGTGCTATGGCTTGTGGTTGTGTTATGGAAAAACGACATAAACCGTCCAAGGGCACCATGAGATAGTCTGTAAAAGCAAAGGGGTTAATTTCTAATTCTTCAATGATAAAAGGAGCTGAGGGATTTTGAGCAGAGTAGTATTTCCCCATGGTGATGAAAGAGGTAAAGCATTCCATGAGCTGTTCATCACTGACAATGCGTTGTTGGCCACGTGTGCGGCCGGACAGTTTTTGATAGGAGATGGTCTTGCGGAAAAGATGAAAAAAAGCTTCTCCATCCATCATCTCCACTGAAGCAGCTACAATGGCTTGCCCTTTGCTGAAACGCCTTGCATACAATTCAGTATCAGTACCGCCAAGGCCGGCGCTGATAATGGTGCCAAACTCTCTACTATGGCGCAAGCCCACAATGAGTTCATTGCCAAAGGCGTGAGAGTCTGGCGGCATAAATTGGGTAAGCATAACGCCGCGCACGTCATTTTGTATGGCATAAAGAAGATCATCACCTTTTAGACCTACATAGCTTTGCGGTGCGTATTCGGGGTGACGTTCCACAAGAGAAGCAAAAGTTTCCGGAACTTCATAAAACATACGCCGCACCGCAGCTCGCACCTTTTCCGCAATGCGCGGAACAATGCGCACGCCGTGTGCTTCCGTCTTATGTACAATGGTGGGGGAAACTATTTTAAGAACAATTTTTTCGCCGCTAAATTGCGCTAAATCTTCATCGGAAGGCCGTGAATTACGCGGGATAACCAAGGTGCGCGGTGGAGTTTCTGCGCCGGAAAGGGCTAAAATATCGTAGACTTCATATTCAAATAAATAATCGCGTTGTTGCGCATGCGCTGTGGAAAATATATGTGTAATGGCAGAAAAGTCGATAGAAAATTGCATAGGATGTCCTTTTTATACAGCAGTAAGTGAAAATGAATAGAAAAATTCTGTACTGTACCTACGAAAACTCTTTATGCTTGCATGGTCTTTATAGCTCTTATATCTTTTGGAGGCAAGTTTATTCAATAAAGCCATACCATAGAACTGTGTGCATGCCTTGTCTTGACAGGTGGGCGCAAGGAACAATATGCTACTTGTATTCAAGGAGATATTACAATGAAAATATGTATTATTACGGGTGGCTCTCTTGGTATTGGGCGTGATATGGTACAAAGTTTTGTGGCGCTGGGGCACACGGTTATTGTGCTTGATAAAGTACAAAGCAGTAGCGACGGTGGTATATATATCCCCACTGATCTTTCTCAACCCGAAGATATTCATCAAGCTTTTGCATATATTAAAGAAAAATATGGCACTGCGCATATTTTAATTAATAATGGCGCCATTTCTGCCTTTGAAAAACCTATTTTGCAAACCAATCTTGAAGAAATTGATGCCGTTCTTACCACTAATTTACGTGCTGCTTATTTGTGTTCCCAAGCTTTTATTGCTCTAAATGCAGGCCAAGATTATGGCAGAATTATTAATATTGCGTCCACGCGCTGGCATCAAAATATGGCGCATTGGGAACTGTATGGCATGAGTAAGGGGGGACTTGTCTCGCTTACGAATACCCTTTGTGTGTCGCTTTTGGGTACGCCCATAACCGTCAATGCCATTAGCCCAGGGCATATCCATACAGGAGACATGAAAGAACTTGAAGAACGTGACCATGCTATTCATCCATCCAATAGGGTGGGCATGCCGCGCGATATTTCCAATGTGTGTCTTTTTTTGGCTGATCCGCAGAATGATTTCATCAATGGCGCTAATATAGTGGTAGATGGTGGTATGACTAAAAAAATGATTTATTAATGTGTATTTTTTGCTGTGCATGATTTTTTTGACACTTGATGGACACAGAGTCTGCGCTTATTTGAAATTTTCATGGTATACTTTGTGTGAAAATTTGTTTAACTGTATACATTTTTAAGATTCTAAGAAATGAAAGGAAGTAATCATGTCACGTAAACGTAAAAATCATGGTTTTTTCACCACTTGGTTGCGCTCTTTTTCCATGGGCTCGTGGCATGCCTTTAGTTTTAATTCTTGGTATTCCTTACCAAAGAAATTTAGTGAAGCCTCCACCAAGAAAAATTTTCTCTACAGCCTTAAAGTTACCATTGCTTGTATTTTAGCATATAGCTGTGCAGAATTGTTAGACTTGGAATATAGCTTATGGGCACCGCTGGCCACTTTGATGGTGATGCAAATTCATATGTCTTCCTCGTTGGAATTAAGTTTGTTACGTCTTTTTGGTACTGTTTTTGGTGCCATTATGGGGCTGACTTTTTCTGTACTTATGCCACATACTTTTGAGGGGCGCTTGATGGGTATTGCCATTGTGGTACCTGTGTGCGCTTTTTTAGAGCTGTGGGAAGAGCGTTTTCGCTCTGCGGGGGTGACGGCGGTTTTTGTACTATTACTGGGCTATGAGCAAGACACAGGTATCTTTCTTTTTGCTTTTAACCGTGTGCTGGAAATGGCCATTGGTAGTATAAGTGCCTTGCTTGTTTCTGCTTTGCTTTGGCCTGCATCCGCTGCAGCACAAGTGCAAAAAGAAACACGCATGCAATTTATTTTGACGGCGGATCTTATCAAAGGGATGACACATGATATTTTACATGGAGAACGTAAGGTTTCGCAGCGCTCTATGTTTCGATTATTAAATAAAATTAGCAATAATACGCAGCAATTTTATAAAGTACGTAATTATGAATTGGCGCATATCTATCAAGAATATCCATTATTACCACATAGTGTGCGGCTTTTAGATGAATTGCGTATGTATATGTCCACCATGATGGATGCCTTGGAAACAGAAGGCGGTATAGAAATTACCGAGGATGTTGGAAAGATAATTGGTGAGGTTTCTGAAGCTTTGGAAATAACATTACGCTGGATGGGAGATCCTACGCTTGAAGCTCCACGCCCTTTACAGCCTTTGGTGGAAGATAGAGCCATTCGTTTTGCCACGGTGCGTGAAGAAGGCTTGTTTCGAGAGTATGAAGCAGAAAAAATTCTAGCTCTTTTTTCATTTTATCACGGGCTTACTCATACAGCGCAAGCCGTGGCTCTTTATCAAAAAAGAATTATAAAGGCACAAGGCCAAGAAAAATAATATATGTCAGGCACAAAAAAAGCTTGGAAGTGGTTCCAAGCTTTTTTTGTGGTATTTTGTATAATCACAAACTAGTGAAAATGGGGGCAATACTTATGGCACCAAAAATAAAAGCCAGTACCAAGGTAGCTTTATGCCGTAAGGGATGCTCACTGCGCATGGGTAATGTCCATAACACACCGGGGATAATCCAAAGCAATAAGAGCCCAGCAGAGTACATGAATTCTGGGCTGGAAAGATAGTTTTCTTGCTGTGCCAAGTTCATCCATTGAATAGCAGTGGTTGCAAGAAGGATGAGCCAAAAAATTAACCAACCATTACGTGCCCACGAAGCACACCAAGGTAACATTTGTGCATAATAATCGCGACCAAAATCATCTTTATTGCGACGTATAATAAGCCATAGAGCACCCAAGCCACCGCCCATGGAAAAGGCTAAGGGAAGAACATATGGGGCACCATTCCAAAAGCTTGTAGTAAGGTTTGGGGTAAAAAAGTTTGTAAGCTTTGTGGGGTAAGCCATGCCTTGTGCAAAAGCTGTATCCATACTGATGATGCTAATACTACCAAAAGCAGCCATGGCGTACCAGCACGCGGCTATCAATGCTAAACACTGCAAAGGAACGCGATGGTTTTTCCAATGTTTCCAAAGGGCAAAATAGAAAGTTACGCATAGTGTTGCTGCCCAAATAAGACCTACAACAACAAGATGTGCCTGTAGGTACACCTGTTTCAAAATAGGTTCTAAAAGAAGGGGCATAGTGACGCTTTGCCCATCTGCAGCAAAGAGTGGTAATATATGCGGACTAAGACGCAGCCAAAGAGGCCATAGACTTGCAAGGCTCAAAAACCAGCCTAATATGACAGCCAATAGGGTAAGCTGTTTTGCGCATTTGGCATAGGCAGTGCGCTGACGAATAAGGGATAAAGTTTGACCGCCTATACCCATGAGCGGTAAAGCTATTACTGCTAAAAAAGATAAAGAACATAGCAAGATAAGTGATGTTTCGGCTATATTTTGCCAAGGGATAGTAGTGAAATCCATGCGAATAATTCTCCTCGTGATGTGGGCTAGTTGTGCCTTAATTTGTCGTTAAGTGCAAGATGTCTTGAAAAGTATTACAAAATAAGGCATGATGCGTGATGTACAACGAATATCGTTGAGATGAAGGGAGTGTAACGTGAAAGAAAGTAAGCGTATTGCAAATGGAAATACTATGAAAGCGCTGGGAACATTGGTTATTCTAGGTGCTTTATGTGGCGGTTGTGCTTCAAAACAGACAGAAGAAGATCTGGTGAAGACACAAAATAATGTTTCCGAAATGGGACATCGCGTGGCTACTATTGAAGGACGTGTTCAAGTTTTAGACCAAGAAGTAGACGCAACACAAGGGCAAGTGTACGATGTCTATTCAAGAAATGGTAAAAAAACTGGTATGACGGCGCGTCCTGTACCTACAGCGCAGAATAAGCCTGTGGTGTATTCCAGCCCGCAAAGTAATATTACAACGCCTGCGCCGTATCCTTCTGCCGCTAAGCCCACTGCTGCTAAGCCTGTACAAACAAAAGCAAACCCTGTGGCAACAAAACCTGTGGCCACGGCAAACACTGCCAATACCGGCACCGCAGCAAAAGCTCCGCTAGGCACTCTTGACCCTAATTCAAAAATGCCTTTAAACTCTTCAGCGCAACCGGTGAATGCTGGCGCCGCGAATACTAACGACTTATCAGAGCTTTCTTTGCCACCAGAAACAGCCATGTACATTCCTACAGGCGCAGCGCAAAGCCCTTCTACTACAGCCTCTTATGATGGTGGTGCTGCTCTTGTGGCTCCTGCTGTACAACCAGCGCAGCCCGTTACCCCTGTTGTTGCTCCGGCAGTGGCCAAACCTGCGGCTAAGCCTGCACCTGCCATGAGTGGTGAAAAGGCTGCTTATAATACTGCTTTAAATCTTGTACGAAGTGGTCAATCCACAGCCGGACGTGATAAATTTATTGCGTTTTTACAAGCCTATCCTCATAGCTCCCTTGTGCCCAATGCACATTACTGGATAGGGGAGAGTTATTATTCTCAAGGAAA
>CAYJNA010000104.1:0-8522 GCA_964371225.1 uncultured Desulfovibrionaceae bacterium | reverse complement strand
TTGCCGTTAAAGATGGCAAAATTTGCGCTCTTCTTGCGCAAGGCCAAAGCCTTGAGGCTCAAGAAATTATCGACGGTCAAGGTCAGTACCTTATCCCCGGCGGTGTGGACCCACATGTACACTTACGCTATCCTGGCTCTGCCCACCGTGAAACCTTTGCCACCGGTACCTATGCCGCCGCCGCAGGAGGGAGCACCACCATTATTGAGCATCCCATTTCCTCACCTCCGCAATATTCCCCCGAAATTTTGCACCAACGCATTGAGGCCGCTAAGCCTCAAGCTGTGGTGGACTACGCCTTTTTAGGCGCTGCCGGCGGAGAATTTCCTGAAGAAATCGAACGTATAGGTAAAGCCGGTATTGTGGGCTACAAAACCTTTTTACACGCTGCCCCCGAAGGACGCGATAAAGAATTTATTGGCCTTACCAGTAAGAATACTTTTGAACTACAAGAAGCCGTGCGCCGCATAGCCAAAACAGGCTTATTGGCTGCCGCCCATACCGAAGACAATGACCTTGTGGCTGGCACCATTGCCAACCTACGTAAAGAAGGCAGAGTTGACCCTGCCGCCCATTGCCTTTCTCGCCCACCGCTGGCAGAAGTGCTGGCTGTACAAAAACTCTTGGCTCTTGCCAAAGAAGAAGGCGCCAGAGTCTACCTTGTACATATTTCCACGCCTGAGGCCGTAGCTTTGGCTAAACAAGCCAAGGCAGAAGGTATGGAAGTGTATGTGGAAACCTGCCCTCACTATTTACATATGAATGCCAGCGCCTTAGATGCGCACGGTGCCTATGCCAAATGTAACCCAGCATTGCGTGAGCAAGAGCTTGTGGACGGCCTTTGGGAATACGTGATGGACGGCACCATTGACGTCATCGCCAGCGACCATGCCCCTTATACTGTGGCAGAAAAAGAAGCTAACCCTGATGATATTTTCAAAGCTCCTGCTGGCTTTCCCGGACTAGAAACACGTCTTCCCTTCATCATGAAAGACGTGCAAGAAGGAAAAATATCACTTAATCGTGCCATTGCTTTACTATGTACAAATCCTGCACGCATTTATGGCCTTAAAGGTAAGGGCGACATTGCCCTTGGATATGACGCAGACCTTGTTCTTCTTGACCCCTACGAGGTAACTACCTTAGACCATACGAAGATGTTCACCATGGCTAAAGATATTTGCGCTTTCCAAGACGGCATGCCCGTGAGCGGCATACCAAAGATGACATGGGTGCGTGGTAAACTTGTGTTTGATCACGGTAAAATTGTGGCTGAAGACGGCTTTGGGCAATGGATATCCTAAGCGCTTTGCGTATAACAGTCTGTTAAAGGAGAATTGTATGGCACAGATAAATGCACAACGCCTTTTGCAAAGCATTAAAGAGCAAGGCGCCATTGGCTGGCAAAAAGAAGGACTTTTTCGTGAAGGCTTTACCGATAATTTTTATGCCGTGCGCGACTACGTGCAAAAAGACTTAGAAGCTCATGGCATAGCCACACGTATAGATTCTTTGGGAAATCTTTTTGGCATTGTTCCCGGAAAAAATCCTGATAAAATCATTCTCTGCGGTTCTCATTTAGATTCCGTCAAAGCCGGCGGTATTTTAGATGGCGCCTATGGCGTCATGGCCGGCGTAGAAATTGCCAAATGCCTTAAAGAACAAAATATAACATTGGAACACAGCTTTGAAGTGGTGGGTTTTAATTCCGAAGAAGGCAGTGACCTTGGCGGCAGTTTTGGTAGCCGCGCCTTTAGTGGTATGGTGACAAGTTACCCGCCAAAGCACGTACTTGATGCTTATGGTCTGAGTGAAAAAGATATTGATGCGGCTCAAGGCGATTTAGAAAAATATGCGGCCTTTTTAGAGGTACATATTGAACAAGGAATTGTTTTACATGAAAATAACATTGCGCTTGGTGTCCCCACAGCCATAGCAGGCATTACGCGCTACACTTGCCGCGTGCATGGCAGAAGTAACCATTCCGGCACTACGCCCATGCATATGCGTAAGGACGCCCTTTTCGAAGCCATGCAAGCCATGACCACATGGATGGAATATATGCGTAAAGAGCAGACCATGGTCTGCAATATTGGTTACATGAATGTAAAACCGGGGCATATATGCGTGGTGCCTGAAGAAGTGGAGTTTACGGTGGAAATGCGCGCCATTGACCATGCAGATATTGAGCGCGGCGCAGCCTACTTACACCAATGCTTTGCTAATATGCCTTTCTGTACCGCCACGGTGGAATTACAAATTGATAAACCTTCTGCCAAGCTTAGCGAAAGTCTTGCTGAAAATATTTATCAAGCCGGCCTTGCCAAAGGCTATAGCATTCAAAAAATGATCAGCGGCGCTTCCCATGATGCTAGCCCCATTTCTTATGTCATGCCCACGGCCATGATTTTCGTCCCCAGCGTCGATGGCATAAGTCATGCGCCGGAAGAGTGTACCAGTGATGCTGACCTCATTATGGGTACACAATTACTCATGGACAGCTTATTTAGCATAGATAAAGAGCTATAAACAAAAAAAGCCTTTCGTTTAGTGAGAGGCTTTTTTTGTTTGGAACCACTAAGAAGCAAGGTCAGTACTTTTGACCTTATATCCAAACAAAGTAGAAATTTCCTGCGATGCTTGCAATAAAGCCGCTATATTAGGCTTTGTGTCGCTATCGGAAAGACGAAACTCTGGCCCCACAATACTCAAAGAGCCCATGACGGCATCATTATAATTAAATAAAGGGGCAGAAATGGCATACACGCCTTTATCCAATTGTCCTGCAGAAATAAGATACCCGTCCTCACGCCCCTGCGCACGCCACTGTTCCATGTCTGCTGGTGGATGAAGCTGAAAAAACTCTGCCTGCACAGCAATGAGACCCTGTAATTCCTTATCATCTAAAAAAGAAGTGATGATACGCCCTGTGGCGCCCAAAAAAGGATGTACATACTTTCCCACACCGGAAGCTATTTTAACTATCTGATTACTATCCACATGCTCAAGACATATGGCGCGATAATTATCATATTGCACCAGTACCACACTTTCACCGCAGGTGCGCACAAGATGTTGCATAAAAGGTAAGGCTTCACGCTTTAATCTATTTTGCGCCGTAAGCCATGCCGCTAAGTGATACATCTCTGCACCCAATACATATTTCCCCGCAGGTGTCAGGCTCAAAAAACCTTCGGACTTTAACGTATGCACCATACGAAACACAGTGCTTTTATTCAATTGTACTTCTGTAGCAAGTTCCATCAATGACCACTCTGCCCTGTCGGCAGTAAAGCATTTTAAAAGACTCAATGCGCGCACTACAGATTGCACGGAGTGACTATTTTCCATATTTTTCTCCAAGGAACATACTCAGCTTTATTATACATACCATTGGTTTTCCCCATAATGAGCCTTAGCACATCGCCACGGCTCCCTTGGTTTACAATGTATGTCGTAGACGTGAAAAAACGCCTATCTTTTATATATTTTTCCCGCTCATAGCTAAAAATATTTCACCCATGAACGCAATTCAGATACTAAAACATAATTATAGAAAATTAGAAATACTTTTCCTGAGCATCTACTCATGGGTAAATACTGAAAACATTTTTTTGCTCCCATTTTTTCACTTTTTCTACACATTTCCGATAAAATTTTATATAGGTAAGCATAAAAAAAATTTATGTAAGACTTTAATTTTAGGCTTTATAAAATTATCTGCACATGGCAAATATATGTACAAATGTAGCAAATACGTTTAAACTTAAGAGGCATGTGTAACATATCTATTTACTACATCTAACCAAGGAGCTTTTATAATGAAAAAAACTCTTCTAGCCATCATGGTACTTTTATTACCAGTATCCTTTGCCCATGCTCAAGATCAATGCGTTGAAAAAGACCTTTCCGGTGTGCTAAAAATTACGGGAAAAAACTTAGAATACTTTGAAGAACACAATATGTCCTTCATAGCCATGCAAGGCTTTGATGGTAAAAGAATATCTTTTCAAGTAAGCTATGGCGACAAAGATAATTATATTCCCTTACAAGGGCAAACCGCCACGGTATCTTACAAAAAAATTCAGTATTTTAATGAGATGGACGGCGAATGCGTACAGGAAGATAAAGTACTTTCCATAACAAAGTAGTTATACTAGCATAAAGTACAACAATACCCAAGGAGCGCATACTAAGCTCTTTGGGTATTACGGCTTTTATGGTTGATGGTTTTACGCAGTAGGAAGCAAATCAAACATAAAAGACTGTAGGCGCTTTGTTATATCACCTACTTTTTCAGCCTTAACTTCCGCATCTTCATACATGCATTCACAAATAGGTGTATCTTCTTCTGTATGAATCCATAACACCAATTTTTTTCTCTCTAAAGCTTGTTGCATAATATCATAAGTGCCACCCACAGTATCCGTTTTTTTTCCATCCCAAAGGGCTAATAACACATGACTGCGCTCTAGCATGAGCAAACCGGCATGTAAATACGCATTATGTCGTGCCATATGTCCCTCAGGCGTCTCTGCCAAGCCTGCCATTTCGTATTCTTGTGTAAGCGTATGCAGGGGCAAGATGCGCGCTTGAGCCATGAGAGCTTGTAATTCAGCGCGAGAAGCCTGTTGGTGTTCGCCATCCAAATCCCTTGCATGTAAAGAACTATTTTCAGCAAAGGGCAATGCTGCGTCAATACAATAGCCTAAACGCAAAGCCTCATGTGCCACTAGCCTATCTGCCCCTTCTGACAAACATGTACATACAGCTAGCTCCCACCTTTTTTGTGACCACAAAGAAGCCTGTTTACGGGCAATATCTTCACTGACCATTTTTACCATACGTAACAATATAGCTACTTGCTGTGTAATGCGTTTCAACTGCGCTTCAGGTAAAAATCTGCGCCCCGTCACGCCGACGGTTAAAGAAAAAGACGATGGCATAAAACCTCCATACAATAAAAACAATTAAAATCAGACATATTGAGACAAAAAATATTACTCTAAGCCATTTTTTACAAATAGTGTACCTTTACAGCTTATCCCTTTCAGCAAAAAATAAGCATTTAACGCTCTATATAACCAAGTAACTACGTAGATATATACCAAAAGAACTAGTAATGCGTAAAACTTATCATTGCGCTTTCTAAACAATCAAGATATATTTAAAGTGATATTTTCATTGTGCCTATACCATGCGATCTCATGGTAGTTTTCATAAGACCTTGCACTGTGAACCGTGCAGAGATTTTATACTTTATATAAGGTGGATCTATGCTATTATTTCCCAATCAGGTCAATTCAGATAATTTCTACCGTGATGTATTAAACAACCTTCCTATTGAGCTCAGTTGTTGGACCAAGGAGGGAAAACCGGTATTTTATACTGATGCCTTTCTACACCTTTTTGGTGTGCAGACCATAGAAGAATTCACCAAAAATATACGCCATTTTTCTCCTGTTGTGCAGCCTAATGGTGAAAATTCCTCTGAATTAAGTGCAAAATATTTACAGCAAGCTTTTGTTGAAGGTCAGTGTACTTTTGTATGGCTACACTTAAACAAAGAAGGTGAAAGTTTTTTTGTGGAGTACACCTTAAAGCGTATGCTCTTTGAAGAACAAGAAGTTGTGCTCACCTATTACTCAGACTTACGTAGAGCTTCGAACAATCACAAAAGCACACAAGATTACTATAAAGCTATTGTTGATGTAGCTCCGCTTAGTATCAACATTTGGAATAAAGCAAAAGAACTTATTACATGCAACCAAGCAAGTTTAGACCTATATCACTTTACAAATTTAGAAGATTATAAAAAAAATATATTTAATATTTACCCCGAAGTACAGCCTAATGGCATAAAATCCATCGATTATGCTTTAGAATCCCTTGCATATGCTTTTGAACATGGACACTTCCAAACCGAATGGGAATATTTAACTCTTGATGGAAAAACTATTTACGCAGACATTGTTTTAACGCGTGTTGAAGTTTTTGGTGAAGAAGTTGTTGTAGAATATACAAGAGATGTAGGCGCATTAAAAAGTAGTCAGGATTTAGCACAACAAGCTGAAGAACGCATGAAAATTATGTTTGACTCCATGCCTTTATGTGCAAACTTTTGGGACAAAAATTTTAACAATATAGATTGTAACCGTGCAGCGCATACACTTTTTGGCTTAGATGATAAGCAAGAATATTTTAAACGCTTTCGTGAATTATCCCCTGAATTTCAACCCAATGGGCGCTCTACTCAAGAAAGTGTGGCAGAACACATGAATAAAGCCTTACATGATGGCTATACTCGTTTTGAATGGATGCATATGGGCACGGACGGCACTCCCATACCAGCAGAAGTTACGCTTATTCGTATAGAATTTCAAAATGAAACACATATTTTGAGTTATACGCGCGATTTACGCGAGTTTAAAGCCATGGAAAAAAAATCTTCCATATTGGAAGAGCGCAATTCACTCATTAGCGAAAATATACCTCTTTGTACCATGTTTTGGAATAAAGCCGGTGAAATGTTTGATTGTAACCAAGAAGTATTACGGGTTTTTAAATTTGACACCAAAGAAGAGTATTTTGCCAATTTATACAATACATCTCCGCAATATCAGCCAGATGGGAGAAATTCCAAAGAAGCTGTATGGAAAAACCATCTGGAAGTGCTTGAAAAAGGTTCTTTACATTTTGAATGGCTTCACTGCTCCTCAGACGGGGAACTTATCCCCATGGAAGTATATCTTGTAAGTTCCACGCTGGACGGGGAAGATGTGGTCGTTTCCTATGCCAAAGATTTACGCAAATTAAAAAATTCTGAAGAATTACTCAAAGAAGCAGAATTACGTAATACCATTATGCTGGATGCATTGCCCCTCAATGTCAATTTTTGGGATGAAAACTTTCACCTTATTTATACCAATTTAGAAGGCGTTAATGTTTTTGGCTTTGAAAGTAAGGAAGATTACTTAACAAACTTTCATAAAACTGCGCCCGAATTGCAACCCAATGGTGTAAAAACCAAGGATCTCATGTATCAAGTGCTTGATGAGGGCTACAGTAAAGGCGTAAGTAAAGCAGAAATTCTCTGTCAGCACGCTGTCACAAAAGAACCTATCCCCGTAGAAGCTCTTGCCATACGCACATCCTATCAAGGTAAGCATGGCATCATTGTCTATGCAAAAGACTTACGCGAACAAAAAGCCATGCTACAAGAAATTGCTGACAATGAGCAAGAGCTGCGTACAGCTAAGGAATTAGCAGAACAAAGCACTAAGGCTAAAGGGGAATTTTTAGCCAATATGAGCCATGAAATACGCACTCCCATGAATGGCATACTGGGATTATTACATCTTTTACAGCAAACACCCATGTCAGAAATTCAAGAAGATTATGTAAAGAAAAGCGTTTTTTCTGCCAACAATCTCATGCGCATTATCAATGATATTCTCGACTTTTCTAAAATTGAAGCGGGAAAGTTGCAAATGGAAGAACAGCCTTTTACCTTGGAAAGTATTTGCCAAGATGTGGCAGACCTCTACTCTCCCTCCAGTTCTGAAAAAGGCTTAAAATTCAATATTGCAGCGGGAAAACATGCGCACATACACCTCTTAGGTGATGCTTTACGCCTAAAACAAGTTCTTTTTAACTTGGTAAGTAATGCCATTAAATTTACACGCTCCGGCTCTGTTTCACTGGAAGTGGAAAGCTCTTTACGTTCTGACAAAGAACTATATTGCCAATTTGCCGTGCGTGATACAGGTATAGGTCTTACCCCCGAGCAAGTTAGACGCCTTTTTACCGCTTTTTCGCAAGCTGATAGTTCTGTCACACGTAAATACGGCGGCACAGGGCTTGGGCTTGTTATCTCACGTAGTATTATCACCATGATGCGCGGTGATATTTGGGTAGAAAGCGAACTTGAAAAAGGCTCTACATTTTATTGCACTGCCATTTTTCCTTTTGATCAGCAAGATTATAGCACTGAAAATATTGAAAAAAATACTTTAGCTACCAATTATGAAAACCTTGAACTTGGGCACTTACTCTTGGTGGAAGATAATGAAATAAATCAAATTGTTGCACAAGAAATTCTCCAAGTGGTAGGATATACCCTTGATATAGCAAACAATGGCGTTGAGGCCATAGAATTGTTAGGAAAAAACGCTTACGACGCCATTCTTATGGATATTCAAATGCCCATTATGGATGGCTACACCGCCACGCAAAAAATACGAGAAATACCCAAATATCAAAACATACCCATCATAGCCATGTCTGCCCATGCCATGAAGGGTGATAAGGAAATCAGCCTTTCGTACGGCATGGATGACCACATAACAAAACCCATTGAGCCCAATATACTGTACCATACTTTGCATCAATGGCTTGGACTGCGCCGGCATAAAAAATAAAGATTCCTGCATAATTCATTATATGGAGTCTTTTGGAGCGTTGACGATTAAATAGTCGACACTGAAAAAGTACTTAACTGTCAGTAAAAATAGAATTTCTAG
>CAYJNA010000103.1:0-8598 GCA_964371225.1 uncultured Desulfovibrionaceae bacterium | reverse complement strand
TATTGGTAACGCACCTAACTTCATGGTACGCTCCATTGCAGAAGACCAAGGCGTAGCCATGCCTTCCTTCTTTGGTTATATGGCTTGGTCCTTCGGTATCTTAGTGCCGCTCTTCGCCATCATGACCTTTATTTTCTATATCTAACATAACTAGATATATATTTCTAAGCCCCGAATAGTTTTCTATCCGGGGCTTTTTTATGGACATGCCGCCATACAGTAGGCACTGGTATTACCTAAAAAGTATCCAAAAGCTTTATCAATGCGCTCCTATGCGCATGGCTTAAGGCAAAAGGATGCGGCTCTCTAAACTCCTCATAGTCATTATCAAAATACTTACCGTTTGCTGTGGCAAAGGCCGCATCTAAAGCCGCTTGACGCAAAATATCTGCACCAATGCCAAGATTATAGCCCTGTTTGCCATAGGCTTCACGCACCATTTTACTTCCTAAAAAAGATTTGGGATTCACAGCTATAAACACAGGCCCTTCTGGATGCTGCTCTGCCATAAACATGGTCCACATGATTAGAGCTAGCTTACTTTGCGCATAGGCCATATCTTGGCTCAAACTGTGCCCCTCGGCCAAGGCCGCAAAATCCACAGGCGCTTGCGCCGCCGAACCCAAATTCACCACGCGGCTTTCCTTATGCAAAAGCGGCAATAAGGCTTTGGTAAGCACATAGGGTGCCACAGTATTCACCATAAAACGCTTATCAAGCCCGCTGGCGGTGCGCTGCGCCTTTGCATCCAGCACAAAAACACCAGCATTATTAATAAGCACATCAAGACGAGTATGTTTTGCTTTTATGGCTTCTGCCATGTCCCGCACGTCCTGCAATTGTGAAAAATCTGCCGTATACAACTCTATTTGTGCCTCTGGAGTGTGCGCCAAAAGCATTGCGCGTACCTGCGCTAATTTGTCTACACTACGGCCATGCAAAAGCAGCCTATGTCCTTCTTGCACCAATGTTTTTGCCGTTTCCAAACCTATGCCATCGGTGGCGCCGGTAAGTAGTATATTTTTCATGGCCTTCTCCTTATGAATTACGCTAAATATTTTCCCTTTCGCATACACTATCAAGAATATCAGCGTCAAATTGCTGTATTTGCTTATCTAAATACGCTATAATATCCTCTTTTTGCGATAAAGGAGCATTGATGGGAATAAGATTATAATTATGCCCGCCAAAAAAGAAAGCGTCTTTAAGGTCAAGTAATTGTAATAAATATTTTTCTTCTTCAATTTTTTCTCTTTCTGTACATTCTATAAACTCTCCTGCATCACGCATTTTCTCAAGCGGTGTGCCCTGAGCAATGGAGGTAGTCATAAGAGAAACCAAATACGGTGGATAGGCATTGAGCAAGGCAGCCGTTTTTTCAATATGAATGTTTCCTTTCCCTTTTCCTGCCACCCCAAGCATCACAATAGCGTCCCAATCCATGCCGGCTTCCTTAAGCTTGGCTATGTTTTCGTAGGCTTGTGCCGCGGTAAAGCCTTTATTCATTTGCTCAATGGCAGGGTCATAGCCAGACTCCAAACCAATATGCAATTCATTAAACTTTAACGCTTTTAATTTTTTTAAATCATCCAAACTTTTATGCTTTAAGCTCTTAATGGATGCGTAACAGGTTATGGTTTCAATGCTGGGAAAGTATTTTTGAATAAGCTCTCCTATGGCCACAAGCTTATGCGTTGGCAACATAAAAGGTTCCCCATTTACCAGAAAAATACGCCGCACCATTTGCCCCGTGGCCTTCAGCTCTTGTAAATCTTGTTCCACATGTTCCAAGGGCGACACCTGAAAGGGGGTTTCGCGGTACATGGTACAAAAAGAACACTTATTATGAGAACACCCTGCGGTCACTTCCAGCAGGGGGGTTTGAGCCTCAATGGGGTGACGATACACTTGTCCTGTGAAATGCATATAAACTCCTAATAGGGTTTTTAAAGTAGTAAGATGCCCCAGACGTAATTCTGAGACCCCATACAAAATAGTCTTCTTTTTTTCTAGGTCAATTGTGAGCAGTAGTGTTCATGCGCGTTTTTTAGCTCATGGGCAGAGTAAAAAAATACATTTACCACGCTTTTCCATGCAGCAGCCTATGGCAAAAGTTTGTTGCAAAAACCCCATAAATATTATTTTCCCCGCCTCCCTAGAGTTGACCTTTTTGCCATATTGTCCTATGCCATTCTATTCATTATGTGTTATGGTGCGTACAAAGCACCCTTATTCTAATCATAAAAACGAAAAGCACAATTTTTTAAAAGAGTTAGCCTTTTCTAGGAGATTCTCTGTGGAGAACAAGGGACAGCAACAAAAGCGTAAGGCAGTTAAAATTGCCTCCAAGTCACCCCATGTGGCCTATTTTTCTTCCATGTTAGAAAGCTTTGCCGCGCGTGATGACTTAAATGAAGTGGTAAAAAATCGCGTAGTAAAAGCTTGTGACCTTATGGACGCCGGCGTTGCGCTTTATCCCAACGATTTTGATAAAAAACATGTCATTGAGCAGGTTTTACAAAGCTATGGTGGCTATGATGTGGACGCATTGGCAGAGCTTGCGCAAGAGCAAAGCTTTTCCATTGCTGGGCGTATCATGGCTTTACGTTCCTTTGGTAAGGCGGCCTTCTTTCATGTTATGGATCAAAGTGGCCGTTTACAATGTTATGCCGTAAAAGCTGACATGGGCGAAGAAGCCTATGCCATCTTTAAGAAATTTGACATAGGCGACATTGTGGGCTGTACAGGTACGCTCTTCTTAACACAGACGGGCGAACTCACTTTACACTGTACAAATATTCGTCTTTTAGCACGTTCCATGCGCCCTTTACCGGAAAAATATCATGGTCTTAAGGACATGGAAACACGCTACAGACAGCGCTATGTAGACCTTATCGTAACGCCAAAAACACGCGAAATTTTTCAAAAACGTAGCCAAATAGTGCGCGAATTTCGTAATTTTATGGAAAACGAGGGTTTTTTAGAGGTGGAAACACCCATGATGCAACCCATAGCCGGTGGTGCCACGGCACGCCCCTTTGTGACGCATCATAATACCCTTGATATGCAAATGTACTTACGCATTGCCCCTGAGCTGTATTTAAAGCGTCTTATAGTGGGTGGCATGGAAAAGGTTTTTGAAATAAACCGTAACTTCCGTAATGAAGGTATTTCCACGCGTCATAACCCTGAATTTACCATGTGTGAATTTTACTGGGCCTATGCCACATTTGAAGATTTGATGGATCTTACAGAAAATCTCATAGGGCATATTGCACAAAAAGTTTGCGGTAGCACTGTTATTCCGTATCAAGGGCAAGAAATTGACCTCACCCCAGGCAAGTGGAAACGTCTTTCTTTCCACGGCTCCCTAGAAGAAATCGGCGGACATAAGCCTGAATTTTATCAAGACTATAATAAAGTTCGAGATTATGTACGCAGTCGCGGTGAAAAAGTGGTGGAAAGTGAAAGCCTTGGCAAGTTACAAGCTAAGCTCTTTGATCTTGATGTGGAGCCCAATCTCATTCAGCCCCACTTCATTTATCATTACCCCACAGATATTTCACCCCTGTCGCGTCGTAATGATCAAAACCCTGATATTACTGATCGCTACGAATTCTTTATTGTGGGTCGTGAACATGGCAATGCATTTTCTGAGCTCAACGATCCCATGGATCAACGTAGCCGTTTTGAAGATCAAGTGCGTGAAAAAGAGGCCGGAGACGATGAAGCCTGCCCCATGGACGAAGATTACCTTCGCGCCTTGGAGTACGCCATGCCACCGGCTGCCGGCCAAGGTATTGGTATTGACCGTCTTGTCATGTTACTTACTGACTCACCCTCCATTCGTGAAGTTATTCTCTTCCCGCTCTTAAAGAGCGAAGGCTAATACATGCGCCTTCCTTTATCTTTTGAATTGTTTGTGGCGCTGCGTTACTTGTTTTCGCGGCGCAAACAAACATTCATCTATATTATTTCTCTCATGTCCATTTTAGGCGTGGCCTTAGGGGTAGGCGCCTTAGTGGTGGTGCTCGGTGTTTACAATGGTTTTTCCACCGACATAAGAGATAAAATTCTAGGTGCCAATGCCCATGCCATCATCATGAGCTATGTACCTGACGCTCTAGATAATTCAGAAAAAATCATGGAAACAGCCTTGGCTACCAAGGGAGTTAAGGGTGCTACGCCTTTTCTTTACACAGAAGTCATGCTCTCCGCTCCAGGCGGCGTTAAAGGGCTCATCTTACGTGGCATTGACCCAAACACCGCGCCTAAAGTTCTTTCCATCCTAGAGGATATGCAACAAGGCTCTGTGCAAGCTTTACAAACAGCGCCAGATCATGTGGGCCCTCCGGGCATTGTTATCGGTCAAGAATTAGCCTCTCGCCTTGCCATTGGTGTTGGCAGTCGTGTCAACTTACTCTCTGCCTCCGGCGAAGCCACAGCCAAGGGCTTTACCCCAAAAATCAGACCTTTCACCGTGGTGGGCATATTTAAAACAGGCATGTTCGAATACGATGCAAGCCTTGCTTTTGTTACTTTAGATGCTGCTCGTACGGTTTTGGGCGTTCCTGAAAATCGCATCACTGGCATTGAGCTGGTGGTGGACGATGTTTATAAAGCCGATGCCATAGCCAAAGATGTGGAGACACAGCTTAGCTCTCCATACTATGTACGGCATTGGATGGAAATGAATGCCAACCTTTTTGCCGCTTTGGAGCTAGAAAAAATAGGCATGTTTATCTTGCTTACCATGGTGGTACTTATAGGCTCCTTTTCCATTGTGGCCACCTTGGTCATGCTGGTCATGGAAAAAACCCGCGACATTGCCATATTAATGTCCATGGGCGCCACAAAAAGCATGATTCGTCGTATTTTCATGCTACAAGGCACACTTATAGGTGTTTTTGGCACCCTACTTGGTTATGTACTTGGCCTGAGCGTTGCTTTTTTACTTAAAAAGTATCAATTTATTAAACTCCCGCAAGGAGTCTATACCATTGACCATTTACCCATTTTGCTTACTTGGTCAGATACTTTATTGGTGGGTGCTGCAGCCATGCTTCTATGCTTCTTAGCCACCATTTATCCTGCGCGACAGGCAGCCAGTTTAGAGCCGGCAGAGGCTTTGCGCTATGAATAATAAAATTTTATATACTTTGGAAAATATTTCTAAGAACTTTCAAGACACTGGAGAAAGTCTAGAAATTTTCAAGAATATCAATCTTATAGTACGTGAGGGAGAGGCTCTTTCTATAGTAGGTTCTTCGGGCTCTGGCAAATCTACCCTCTTGCATCTTATGGGACTTCTTGATATTCCATCAGAAGGACAAATTTTTTTTGATGGTCAGGACGTGCAAAAGCTGTCGGCAAATGCCAAGGCAAAGTTACGCAGTACGGCCATAAGCTTTGTTTTTCAGTTTCACCACTTACTGCCGGAATTTAGTACGGTGGAAAACGTGGCCATGCAAGCTATCATAGCCGGCATGTCCCGCACAGAAGCGGAAAAAAAAGCTAAAGTCATGTTAGAGAGAGTGGGCCTTGGTGCGCGTTTAGAGCATAGGGTTACCACCCTTTCTGGTGGAGAAAGACAACGCGCAGCCATTGCGCGCGCTGTGCTTATGCAGCCACGTGTTCTTTTGGCCGATGAACCTACGGGCAACCTTGATGCCACTGCTGGTGATGGCATTGGGCAATTGCTCTTAGAACTTAACCGTGAGCTTGGTATGACCTTGGTGGTCGTAACACATAATAACGAATTGGCAGACAGTATGCAACGGAGCCTAGAGCTTCGAGCGGGAGTGTTGTATGAAAAATCTTGTGCTTAAATGGACATTGCTTTTAGCAATGGTATTTTCGGTACAGGCCATCCCCTTGGCCGAAGCCGCAACAAAAGTGCTTATCTTGCCCTATCAAGTGAATGCTAGTGAAGATATGGCTTACCTCAAGCAAGATGTGCCCAAACTTGTGGCCGAAAGATTGCGTAATGCAGGTATGACTGTCATATCTGACCAAGAGGTACAAGCTCTTTTAGCTTCTCAAGATGTGCAAGATGTAGACATCCAAACGGCTCGTAAGCTTGGCGCTGCTGCCGGAGCTAGCGCTGTGGTGTACGGTGTCTTCAATCAATTGGACGGCGGCTTCTCATTAGACTCACGCATTGTGCCCCTCACTTCTACACAAGCTCCTGACATTGTCACCCTTGACAGACCCAATATGATGGCTCTGGCAAGTGCCACCGACGCCCTCGCCCAGCGTGTGGTAGGCGTTGTCAAGCCTAGCAGTACCCCTGTGAGCGCCCCAAGAGCTGCTACGCCTGTACTTAGTGACGTTCCCGTTAAAAAGGGTGCCCTCACAGATGTACGCGTGGAAGGTCTCCGTATTATGGACCCAGACGCTGTGCTCATGCGTCTTTCATTACGTCGTGGAGACTTTGCCGATGAAGTTCTCATTAACGATGAAGTTAAGCGTATTTGGGATATGGGCTACTTCAGTGATGTGCAAGTACGCCTTGATGCCGGCCCTGTGTTGGTATTTAGCGTTGTAGAAAAGCCACGCATTGACGATATACAAATTCAAGGCTCTGACGAAGTGGACGAAGAAGACATCTTGGCTGCCATGAGCACCAAGACTGGCGCCGTTCTTAACGACCGCTTGCTGGCTGATGATATTCAAAAGGTACGTGAATTGTACCGCAAAGAAGGTTTTTACTTAGCCGACGTACAACACCAAGTTATTGGTCGTACCGGCGGTGCTGGCGCACGTCTTGTGCTCACCGTCACTGAAGGCGATGAACTCTATATCAGTGAAGTAAAAATTAACGGCTTAAACCAGCTTGATCAAGATGATATTGAAGAGTACATGGCATTACATCCACGTAGTATTATTTCTTGGATTACCGGTACCGGCGTTTTAGAAGAAGAATACCTTGAGCGCGATACCAATGCCATTGCTGCCTATGGCCTTAACGAAGGCTATGTAGATATTCAAGTGGCCGCGCCTGATGTGGCCTATACTCCCGATGGCATTGTTATTACTTTCAATGTCGACGAAGGCCGTCGTTATAAAGTTAATGAAGTAAAATTTGGTGGCGAACTCATTGAAGATGAAGAAAAATTATTGTCACTCATCCAAATGGACGACCAACAAAAAGATTATGAATATTTCTCTTTAACAGTTATGCAAGAAGACGCCAAACGCCTTAAAGATTTTTACGGTGACCAAGGCTACGCTTTTGCAGAAATTGATCCTAGAGTGCTTAAAGCTGAAAACGGTGATGCTGTTATCAGCGTAGGATACTTTGTTAATAAAAAGCAAAAAGTATATATTAGACGCGTTGAGCTTGAAGGCAACAGCAAAACCCGTGACAACGTGCTTTTGCGCGAATTACGCCTTGCTGACGGCGACATGTATGACGGTGCCAAAATGCGTCGCTCTACAGAACGCCTCAACCGTCTTGGCTACTTTGAAACTGTGGACATTGACCTTGTTCCCACAGAAAATCCTGAAGAAGTGGACTTAAAAATTAAGGTCAAAGAAGCCAACACCGGTGCTGTTATGGCAGGTATTGGGTACTCCACATACTACGACGTAGGTGTATCTGCCTCCATTCAAGAACGTAACCTTTTTGGTCGCGGGTATTGGTTGCGCCTTGAGGGCTTCACTTCTTGGAGACGTACCTCTGGTATACTTTCTTTCACCAACCCCCGTGTGTTTGATACAGACTTACTCATTGGTAATGACCTCTACTACACCTATGACACATGGGATGACTTCACCAAGGACACCTTTGGTGACACCATTCGCTTTGCATACCCCATTGGTGAATACACCTCTGTGGGCTTAGGATACCGTTTAGAGCAATACAACTTATCTGACATTGATCCTTTCTCTGCACCTTCCATTAGCAGATACAAAGGCATTAACTGGACAAGTGCTGTAAGTGCGCGTGTAACACGCGACACCACAGACAGCCGTTCACGCCCCACCAAGGGTACCATTACCCGCGTATGGGCTGAATACGGCGGCGGCGGCCTTGGCGGTACAGATAACTTTGTAAAAGCCATGTTTGACTGGCAAGGTTTCTACAGCCTTGACAAAAAGGGTGACCACGTCATGCGTTTACGCACACGTCTTGGTGGTGTTTTTGAAAATACCCCCGGAGAAATTGTGCCCGTATTTGAACGCTTCTACATTGGCGGTATCGATACCATTCGCGGCTTTGATTACACAGAAATCTCCCCGCGTGACCAAACATATGGTGACAGAATTGGTGGTGACCGCATGGGTGTAGTCAACCTTGAATACATCTGGAACTTCCAAGAAGATATGGGTCTTGCCATTGTGCCCTTCGTGGACGCCGGTTTTAACATTGACTCCACATATATGGATTTACAAAGCCATATTGTGGCCACAGCGGGTCTCGAATTACGCTGGCGTTCCCCCATGGGTGACCTACGCGTAGCCTATGGTATTCCGCTCACCAATGACTACGATGGTAACAGAAGCCAAGGACGCTTCGAATTTACCATGGGTCAGCAGTTCTAAACTTGGTGTAAAAAAAATACAGCCCGAAGCCGCAAGGTTTCGGGCTTTTTT
>CAYJNA010000102.1:0-8711 GCA_964371225.1 uncultured Desulfovibrionaceae bacterium | reverse complement strand
TTTTTTTCTGCCATGGTATCTTCTTTGTACTTACTTTGGATTGCCATCATGGTATCTAAAATTTCCATGAAGCATTGTACCATTTCAGGATCAAAAGCTTTACCCGCCTCAGCTTGCAAAATTTCCAAGGCTTTCTCCAAAGGAGCAGGTTTTTTATAGCAACGTTCAGAAATTAAAGCGTCAAACACATCCACAATGGAAGTGATACGTGCCTCAAAGGGGATAGCCTCACCGGCCAAGGGCGCCGCATCGGTACCTGTGTAGCCTGTACCGTCCCAGCGTTGATGATGATGCAAGGCTATGCTGGCAGAAAATCTATCAAGGGTACGGCTCACGTCTTTAAATATGGCCGCGCCTATGGCGCAGTGTTTTTCCATAATTTTACGCTCTTCCGGCGTAAAAGCCCCAGGCTTTTTAAGTATATTATCGGCAATGCCCACCTTACCCACATCATGCAACATGGAAGCCAGACGTAAATGCGCCTTGGTATTAGATATTTCCACAATATCCACACCGCGCTTTTCTGCCCAGTGATGGTACAATTCCGCCGCCATGGAGCCCACGCGCACCACATGCGGGCCTGTTTCATCAGGGTCACGCAAACGCGCCGTTTCAAGCACTCGCAAAAGCATATCCTTGGTAACGAGAGATTGCTCTATGGCTTGCGCTCCTATGAAGCAAATTTCACGTAAGGCGCATTCTACAGAAAAAGAAAAAGGAACGGCTTCGCCGCCATGGGTGCTATTAATAATTTGCATAACGCCTAATAATTTTTTCTTATACGAAAAAAGAGGCAATGCGCATATGGACACCGTGGTATAGCCCGTTTTTTTATCAAAGGAATCATTAAAAGAATACGGTGCATCTTCTGGCAAAGCACGCACATGCGGAATATTGAGCACAGTACCATGACACGCCACATAGCCGGCTATGGAATGCGGCGTTATGGGCAAACGTGCATTTAAATACTGCTGGCGCGCGGACTGTGAATGCGTAAATAATGTTTCATTATGCGAATAGGAAAAAACCAGTTCATCATCTTCCACCAAATAAATGGTACCTGCATCTGCTTTACTCAATTGCCTTGCGCGTAAAAGCAAATTATCCAATACGGAGCTTAAATCCGGCGTGTGAGAAAGTTCTGTGGAAAAGGTGCAATTTTCACAATTACACGCTCCGGGGGCGGATTCGCTCACATGCATGAGCGGCTGGGGAAAAGTAAGAATAAGCCCCTCATGTGCCATGCGTAAGGAGCATTCAAGCTCTGGAAATTGCATTAAAAGCTTGCTACAAAGGGTATCTAAAACAGCATCGGTGGCACCTGGTGCATAATGCGTTGGCACAAAGGTTTTCACCCCAAGTTCACGTATAAGAGACGGCCACTGCTCTATGGCAGAATGCCCCCAGCCCACATGCTTTTTATAATTTTCAAGACTGTACTGCGAATCTAAAATAGCCACATCGGCATGGCGCAAACCTTGAAAAAAGGAGGAATTTCTATCCAATGCGTCCACATTTTCGCCCAGTTCATGGTCACCACTATAAAAAAGCGCATGGCCTTCATGTTCCACCCTAAAGGCCGCCGCATAAAGCCCTTGTACATTTTCACCGCCATGGCTCGCCGTATGCGTAGAAATTCGCACATCACCTGCCAAGTCTATGACTTGCCCTTCTTTAAGGGGGTAAATCTTAGGTACGGAAGTGAGTTTTTCCCAAGGCACAGGGAAAAAGGAAGAAGCAAATAGTTCACGCACAAAAGCATCCGGCGTTAATCCTCCGATGGACTCCGGCGCATAAATACGTATATCCCAACCGGATAAATAGAGAGGTTCAAAAAATGGCAAACCGGCCACATGGTCCCAGTGGCAATGGCTTAGGAAAATAACGCACTGTTTTACTTTTGGCATCTTAGTAATATGACTACCAAATGAGCGAATGCCAGAACCTGCATCAAGTATTATATAGGGAGCTTGCGATACGTCTACTGTATAGCAAGAAGTATTGCAGCCATAACGCAAAGAACTACTGCACCCACTTCCCAAAGAGCCGCGAACACCCCAAAACTGAACTTGCATGAGAATATTTCCATGTAAAATTGTAATGATAAATTTACTTTCTGTACGTGGTCGACACTGAAAAGTACCTTCATGTCTCGTAAGGCTCATTCTTCGCCTAAAGGGAAGACTTCGTCCCCTTTGGGTCGAACTTCCGACCACCCAAAAGGGAGAGCTGAAGTGGGCATACCTTCCTTAAAAACCAGTGAAAACACGTTTTTAAGCGTCGACTAAATAGCACATACCTTTTGTTATGCACCTTTGTCAATGTGAGCTAACTAGTCGACACTGAAAAGCATCTTCATGTATAGCCATACCTTTTCTAGTGTTTTTTGAGAGAAGTAGTTTTTTTTTACGTCTTTACAGCTTGTGAAAAATATTCTACTTTTGTGAAAATAAATTTATACACATCCTTTCTAATTTGCCGATACATATGGGAATTGTGTATAACTAGGGGCTTTTCATGAAAAAAAAGATTGCTTTGCTATGCCTTGCCTTGTTCATATTTCAAGGAAGTTCAGTGGCCTTGGCACAAGAAACATCTGCCACGTCAGGTGCCGCAGTGCGGGCTGCAGTCATACCAAAAAATACACATGCACAAGGCTCTTTAGAGCAATTACGCACCCAAGCTGCCACCCTCATGGAGCAAGGGCAGCATGAAGAAGCCTATACATTGTATGGGCGTCTTTTACGTGAAAGCCCAGATGATGACCTGATTAATCTTGGTTATGCTCGCGCTTCTTTACGCACCCAAAGGCCGGGACAAGCCGTCATGGCATACGAAAGACTGCTTGCAAAACACCCCCAAGAACCTATTTTGCTAAAAGAGCTCGCCTTTGCCCTTAGCATGCAAAATGACACACAGCGTTCCGCCATGGAATTGGCCAAAGATACTTCTGCAAGCAGTGATGAAAAGGCCGATCTTACAGAACAATGGCATAAGCAACATGATCGATTGCAAGTAAATGGCAAATTACGTGCCGGCATGATTTATGATAGCAATGTAAATACCGGCCCTGCTTCCAACGATATTTCTCTGGGAAATTGGAACCTTTCTTTGCGAGACGGTAAGGCTGAAGAAAGCTTTGCAGCATATTTAGGTGGTCAAGTAGACTTGGCTTACAGACTTGATATTGTAAGCCCGTGGTGGATTGTGGGTAGCGCCAATGCTTTAGTGCGGTATAATACCAATAGCCAACTGTATGACCTTGGCCTTAGCAGTTCAGAATGGGTTTCCGGCAGTGCCGGTATACGCTACTTAGGCGAAAAAAGCCTTTTTGAACTACGTGCAAAAGCGCAGATTTTTGACTATGCCTTTGAACAAAATGTGTTCTCCATAGGCCCTGAAGCCACCTTTGCTTACGCACTCACCCCTAAAGTTCACCTTATTACCAAGGCGAATTTGGACAGTCGCACATATTCTAATAACGAAAGCTATAATGGCTGGTATGGATCTGTAGGGCAGTATGTACGCTTTTTCTTTGGGCATGAAGGCAGTAATGTGACTCTTGGCGCGCGCTATCTTGGCGGTACGGCAGAAGAAAATGCCTACAGCTATGATGGATTTGAAGCCAGTCTAAAATTCACCTTTCTCCTGCCCTATCACGATATTAGCATTTCTCCTTTCATCAATTATGGAGGCGAATACTTTCACGGGCCAGGCTCTAGCCTTGAGGAAGAACATCGCCATGAGCATCGCCTCACGGCAGGTCTTTCCGTTGTTATTCCTCTTGATGATGCGTGGAGCGTAGAATTAGGCTACCAATACGTGCGCAATTACTCCAATAGCGAACTTTACGATTACGAGCAGCATATTACCAACGTAGGCCTGTCTTGGGCTTTCTAATATCCTTCCTGTAGCTTACGCATGCATTATCTACAAAAAAGCCCTTACGCTGAAAATCATCAGCATAAGGGCTTTTTTACCGTAGTTTATTTTAATCGTCATCCAAGTCGCCATTAAAATCATCTAAATCATCATCCCCTAAGCCGCCTCCCTGTAAAAATGGCGGAGACACAAGGCTTTCGGTTATATTGCCGCCCATGGTGTTCACATCTGACAAAGGGTTTTCTTGCGTCCACTCCACCGTGGATAACTTGCTCGCATTTACAATGGTACCACGTTTTACAAGTTCATGCCTTTGGGCATCGCTCATGGGCATTGGTGCTGTGAGCACTTTACCCCCTGTGCCAAAAATAGCCATATACCCTGCGGGAACGGTGAGCTTGCCCACCACTACACTTTGCGCTTTGGTGCTATTTTCTGTGTATACTGTAGATGTCTCTGCGCCTCTTTGTACGGCAAAGGTGGTACCACGAATACCCACCGTCACCTCAGGAGTGCGCACCGTAAAGGCTTCAGGGTTTTTCTCCACAATGGTGCCTGTAACAAAACGTGCAAAGCCGCTGGGAATATGCGATGTAAAAGCTTTATCGGCTTTATCGCTATAGTCGCTCACAGTAAAAATTGTATTTTCACTCAAACTTACCACAGCATTATCTGTAAACATCAATTGCACCTTGCCTGTCTTGCCCGTGCGCACTGTATCTTGCACAAAAATCTTATCTTTCATGCCTAAAGTAGCGTCTTTGCCGCCGCGTTGCACGTGAACCTCTCCTTTTACAGCAATGACTTGTGCTATACTGTCTGCCATGGTTGCCGCATGGGCTATTTCCATACTTAAAACACTAAATACAGTGCAAAAAATAAAAGCTTTATATATAATATGTAACATTTTTTCTCCAAAGATATATTTTTTCATGCCTAGTCCCATTATACTCGCAATAAGATAATACCACAAAACAGTAACGCCATGCCTGCAAAAGCCGGCCAGCGCATTTTTTGCCCCAATAAAAGCCAACCCGAAAGGCTCGTCCCTAAAATACCAAAACATCCCCATAGGGCATAGGCCACAGATAAGTCCAACTGGCGTACTGCCACCGAAAGCAACCAAAAAGCAAGCCCCACCAAGAGCAAAGCCACTATGCCCATTTTTTTCTTGGCAAAACCTGAGGATTTCGCCAAAAGGATATTAGCTATTATATCTAATGTTGCTGCTAAAAGTACCAAGAGCACGGAAAAAGAAAAAATATTTTGTAAAAAATCTCCCATGATACCCCCTAGGCTTTACTTTGAGTGCTAGGTACTTCCCCATCTGCACTTTCTGCTGTAGCATCGGGTTCCTTATCTGTACCAAGGTGTACAAGAAAACCACCTAGCAAAACACATGCAAGCCCTAAGCTTGTTTTAAGGGTAAGAGACTCTTGTAATACAAAGTATGAAATGGCTACGATGAAAAGCAGCCCCAAGGCATCCCAAAGAGCAAAAGCAACTCCTATGGGTATGCCCACCGAAGCCTTAGCCAAAGAAAAATAAGAGGCTCCAATGCAGCCCCACATGCATACTAAACCCAATTGTGTGCCAAAAGTAAAAGTCCAATCTTGTGAAAATTTCATGGTGGAAGTGCCAAGAACTTCCAGTGAAATAGCCACTAAAAGCCATAGCCATGGCTGCCAAGAATTGTGTGCTGTCATAAAGTAGCCTTTCCTAAAAAAACATTGTGTAATCAATGCCATGCACGTTTTCATTCGCAATGAAAACATGCGCGCGTAGATTACATTGTCACATGAGGGCATTCTTTTTTCAAAAAAAGATTTTGAAAAAGTAGACAATCTTCTGCTCGTGGATTGGATTCTCTTTCTGGATGCCATAAAAGGCCAAGCCAAGGTAACACCTTATGTGAAAAGGCTTCCACAGAGCCCTCATCAGCCGTAGCTAAGGGTCTAAACTCATGCGATAAGTCATGAGCTAAAATGCCATAATTATGATAGGAGTTCACTTGCGTATCAGAGGATATTATACCGGGAACATGGCAAGTAAGTTTATGCCTTGCATTAAGATGTGTTTGCCCTAAAACAGAAATGGCTCCTCCACAAAAAACATTGAGCATTTGTGCCCCGCGACAAATACCGGCCACAGGGTGTTTCCATTGCTTTGCCCAAGAAAGTAAAGCAAATTCTGTATTATCGCGTAAAGGTTCCGAACCAAAGTCGTTCCCACCAGTAAGAATAAGCCCCTGTAAAGAAAGTGACTCTGCCATATATACGCTTTCTCTGCCACCGCTGGCATTGGGTAAGGGCACCCAACAAATTTGTGGTAATACTTCGCGTAAAAAAAGGGCCCAATCATGCGCTATGGCGTCACGTTTTATCCCCTCACCGGCGGAAGATGGTTCTGTTATAACACGCATACTAAGGCCAATGCGTATGGCTGATTTCATGATACTACCTCTAAATTCAAAAGAACGCCTCTGCACAATTTTTTTGTATGCACTAAAAATATATCCATGTAGAGGCTTTATAATTTCACCAGCAAGCACCATGTAAAAGTATAGGCGTCATGGGCGAAGGCTCAGGGTATAGCTTTTCTTCGCACAGCTCAAGATATTAATCATACGAGACCTAAGCAAAATACGTACATACACACAAGAACAAAATGTAGCTGCTGTTGCCACCTTGCCACATGTATACCCTTATTGTAGATATATACGACGCACACAAGACACCGTATTGCTGGTTGCAGTGCATGGCTTTGCGCTTATACGTAAAAAATACGAGAACACAAATGACATATGCAAAAAACTCCACAGGCACATTGGTATACCTCATGGGCGCATCGGGTGCAGGAAAAGATACCTTCTTACATGCAGCGCGTGCCCTTGTGCAACACGGCACTGCCTCCATGCGCCCCCTTGTTATCGCGCAAAGACATATTACTCGCCCTGCCAGCGGTTTAGAAAAAGATGAAGCGCATTACCCGTGTTCTGAACAAGATTTTATAAGGGCTGTAGAGCTAGGGCAGTATGCTATGCACTGGCAAAGCCATGGGCATTTTTATGGCATATCCCGTCATATCGATGAGGATCTCAAGAACCATGCAGTGGTATTGGTAAACGGCTCACGCGCCTATGTGCCTAAAGCATTACAACTGTACCCTCAGCTTGTTCCTGTGTTATTACAAGTAGATCCGCAAATGTTACGACAACGCCTTTTAACGCGCGGTCGTGAAAGTATTGACGCCATTGAAGCACGCGTACAACGTGCCCAGATGAAGGTACCGCATCTGCCATCCATGAAAATCATTGATAATTCTGAAGCCTTAGATGCAAGCCTTGTGGAATTTACAAATTTCATCACACATTTGCGTACATGTTAAACTTGAACCGCGTATGGGAATATACAAGCCAGCATATGTATCTATTCAATATAAATATATTTTTTAAGATTCATGCACGCGTCATGCTTTATCTTTACCATAACCTACTTATAAGCTTTTTTCCACGTAAGCGTAGCACAGGCTACAAATATTTCATGTACCGTCTTACTCGCCCCAGCATGCTGCATGTGTACTTTTCCTTGGTAACAATTACCTTTTTGTCATTTTACTTTACTTTAGCTTGACAGTAATCATAATTCATCATACTTCTCAAGAAAGCTGCTTAACATTGGAGAATACTTTCTTCAATCTTTTTGCTATTGTAAACAACAAGCAAACAGAAGTGAGCGTATATATGGCTGATATTACTTTAGAAAAGCCTAAAGCTGGTGAGCATGTCATTGTTGAAGCCTATGCTGGCGCGCGTTTTGTGGTGGAATTTGACCCCAATGAAGCAACGCCCAGTAAAGATGGTTCCAGTTTTATTTTTACCTTTGACGATGGCTCTTCCATTACTATCACCAATTTCTACGGCACAGATAGCTCTGAACTAACACCTAGTTTATACTTGCCCCATGAAATACTGCCATATGATGATTTTTTTGCACGTATTGATGAAGAAATTTTACATAGCGGTGACGCGCATCAAAATAATGAAGCACGAGCACCTGCACATATATTGAATAACGAGCATGCCATGAAACAAAATATATTCGATTCCGATATGGAAATGGATTTTAAAGTAGAGTACGGATCTGATGATGTCTTTTTTGACACATCCTACACTTTTTTACACGACGAAGATACTTTTGCTGAAGCCGAAGATCTTTTCGGCGCGGACAATACAGACCTTATCGCACCACGCTCTCAAGCGCAAAGTGATGAAGATATTGTTTTCATGGACTTTAATGGTATTTTTGTGGATGACTCTGTATATGCCGATGTACACACACCCTCTGAAGATATGGACATTTTATTAGGCACCAAAAACAGCCTTAACTCTGTGAAAGATATGTTTGCCGAGAGCCATGAGGGCTATATGGAAATGGCTTTACTTGGCGATAATTTGCAAGGTGAAAATGTACATGATGTGCTCGAATGTGCAGGTATCACTAAAAATATCGATGGTAGTATAAGCTTAAGCCAAGGCTGGCATGCAGAAAAATCTACACCAAGCTTTACAGAATATACCCATAATGAAAATGAAGCTACGCTTATTGTCCACCAAACTCTCATAGTTAATGGTGTTTAAATAGCGTAACAAAAAATTTCATGTATAAAAAATAAGGGCTTTGTTTATTTTAGCACAGCTTTGTCAAAATTAATGATTCCTGCACAATATTTTGTACAGGAATCTTTTTTTCTTGAGCTTGCCACATCCTCACCAGTTTTCCTTTTTCAAGACCTCTGCATGATTACTTTAAAGTATAACTTTGTATCTA
>CAYJNA010000101.1:0-8760 GCA_964371225.1 uncultured Desulfovibrionaceae bacterium | reverse complement strand
GACCTTTTGTAAAAGGTCCCTCCCCCCACGAGAAAAAACAAACTAAATCAAATTTAGCGTGTAAGCTTACGGAACTTCACACGAGTGGGTGTATCAGCACCCTTACCGAGGCGTTTTTTGCGATCGGCTTCGTATTCAGAGTAGTTGCCATCAAAGAAGGTTACAGTGGAGTCTCCTTCAAAGGCGAGGATATGCGTGGCTATACGGTCGAGGAACCAGCGATCGTGGCTGATAACTAGAACGCAGCCGGCAAAGTTATCGAGAGCGTCTTCGAGGGCGCGCATGGTATTTACGTCAATATCGTTGGTGGGTTCGTCAAGAAGGATGACGTTGGCACCGGACTTGAGCATACGGGCAAGGTGTAAACGGTTGCGTTCACCGCCGGAGAGTACGTCCACGGGTTTTTGTTGGTCTTGGCCGGCGAAGTTAAAGCGTGAGCAGTAGGCGCGCGCGTTCATTTCTTTGTTGCCAAGCTTAATGGTTTCCATGCCTTCGCTAAGGATTTCGTACACGGTTTTGCCGGGGGTGAGGGAATCGCGTCCTTGGTCCACGTGAGCAAATTGTACGGTATCACCTATGAGAAGCTCACCGGCGTCGGGTGTTTCCAGACCCACAAGCATTTTGAAGAAGGTGGACTTACCGGCGCCGTTGGGGCCAACGATACCTACAATGGCACCGGGCTGAATGAGGCAGTCGAGGTTTTCTACCAGTAATTTATCCCCAAGGCTTTTTTTAAGGCCTTTGGCTTCTACAACGCTTTTTCCAAGCCGTGGTCCCGGTGGGATGTAGATTTCAAGATCTGGCGCAAGCTTTTCGCTTTCGTGGGAAAGCATGGCTTCGTAGGCATTGATACGAGCTTTACCTTTAGCATGACGTCCTTTGGGAGACATGCGAATCCATTCAAGTTCTCTATCAAGGGTTTTTTGGCGTTGCGCTTCGGATTTTTCTTCATGGGCAAGACGTTTTTGTTTTTGCTCAAGCCAAGAGGAATAATTGCCTTTCCAGGGTATACCGCGGCCGCGGTCAAGTTCTAAAATCCAGCCGGCCACATTATCAAGGAAGTAACGGTCGTGTGTTACAGCGATGACGGTGCCGGGGAAGGTGGAGAGGAAGCGCTCTAACCATGATACAGACTCGGCGTCAAGGTGGTTAGTGGGTTCGTCAAGAAGAAGAATATCAGGGCTTTGTAATAATAAACGACACAAAGCCACGCGGCGGCGTTCACCACCGGAAATAACAGATACGGGTGTATCTCCAGGAGGGCAGCGTAGTGCGTCCATGGCCATTTCAAGGCGTGCGTCTAAATCCCAAATATTTTTGGCATCCATGATGTCTTGAACTTTACTTTGCTTCTCGATGAGAGCGTCCATTTCTTCCGGTTCCATGGGCTCAGCAAACTTTTCGTTGATGGCTTCGTATTGTTTGGCAATATCCACTAACTCTTGTACGCCTTCTTCTACCACTTCACGTACGGTGCGGCTTTCATTGACCAAGGGCTCTTGTTCTAAGTAGCCAATGGTATGACCGGGAGCCAAGACGGTTTTACCGTCAAATTCTGTATCAACGCCAGCAAGGATGCGCAAAAGAGATGATTTACCGGCGCCGTTAAGACCCAGTACGCCAATTTTGGCACCGTAAAAATAGGAAAGGGAGATGTCTTTTAGCACTTCCCTTTGTCCATGTCGCTTGGTAACGCGAATCATGGAGTAAATAATTTTATCTACTTCATTACTCATACTTATCCCCATTTATATGGTTGTTTTTATTGTTCTAAAAGTTCTTGTAAATGCGTGCGCGCAAAATCAAGGCTGGAGTCAAGTTGCAGCGCTGCACTTAAATAATGCTTGGCTTCTTCTGTATTTCCCATGAATTTATGACAAAGGCCAAGGTTGGCAATATCCATGACAGAGCCTTTATCTATGCGTAGTACCTGTTTAAAATCTTCAGCGGCTAAGGCATATTCTTGAAGTTTAAAATGCGCTACACCGCGTAAGTTGCCGTATTCTTTCATGTCAGGGCAATAGTGTATGGCCTTGCTCAAAAAAGGTAAGGCTTGCTGCCATTCTTGGGTGAGGGTGAGGCTGTAGCCGGCATAGAAGGCGGCTAAGCCCTTGGCATCGTGTTCTGGTTGTAAAGGTTCAGCCATGGCAAAAAGCGCGTGCGCTTGAGCATAGTCTTCTTGGCGAAGGGCTAACATGGCTTGGAAAAAGGGAATAAAATGCGCATTGGGATAGAATTTTTCCAAAAGTTCAAGACCTTTGAGGGCATGCTCTGTATCGCATTCTTCAGCGAGGATACGTCCTACAAAAAGCCCAAGGCTTTGATTTTTATCACGCTCACGAAAGGCTAAACCGGGGGCAAGACAATAGTGGGTGTGGATACCAAGCTTAGGGTGCATGGTGGAAATGGCGTATACAGGATAGCCACTCTTATGTAGCCCCTGTATAAGCTCTTGTAATTCTAGTAAGATGTCGTCATTTATGACAGAAGGTAAACTTTGTAGGGGGCATACTTCCCCTTGCAAAAGCCATTGAATATCTTCTAGGCGTTCAAATTTGCTAAGGCCGGATGCTTCATAGCATGCTGAAGTGCAAAAATCGCCGCCCAATTGGGCTATTTCTGTGACGGCGCGAATGGCAGCCTTGGCAGGGCTAGTGGCGGTACCGGCGGTGAAAACAATTTCTGAAGTGGCAGGGAAGGTGTTTATATCATAGGCCACGGCGCCCACAGTGGGTACAGGCATGCCCAAGGAGAAATCTTTCAGCACAATGGTAATATTTTCACGCGAAAAGGCGGCTAAAAGTTCCTTAAGAGTGGGGTCTTCCACGCTTTCAGGGTCAATGGTGGGCGTTATACGTTGCTTTCTGTCCACAAGACAGCACACATGGCGTTCTACCAATTCGCACAGCCCTTGAAGGAGGGATTCTTCTTCCGTATTTCCGGCGGAGGTGCCGTTAAATTCCCCTAGTTTTTTAAACCAGTTGAGCGGCGCCCATACTTCGCGCATATGTACTAAATCTGTGACGGGGAAAAATTGCCATGGTAAAAGGTCTAATAAAATTTCAGCTTTTTCCGATGCTAAATCATCTTCTACGGCTTGTAAGATGTGCTCTATGGGCATAAGCGCATCACCAAATCTGGCTTTTGCCTCACTCCACGTACATGTAACACATTGGGGGAGCGTGTCCCAAAAAGTGAAAAAAGAGTACCGTTCCATAAGCTCCATGAGCGCAGAAGCTTCGGCCTGAATGGGGGAAGCGCCTTTACCCATTTGCTTACGTGTGGGCATGATACGCTTGGCATCTTCGCCGCAATTACTTAAAAATACGGGAATACCAAGGCGCCCCACATCCACGCGCGTGGTGCTGGAAAGTATGGATAAATCAATGTTTTGCAGACGATTACGTACATGAGCAACGGTGTCAGCCGGTGACATAGCTTTATCTAGCTCAAGGCTATGCCCCTTGGGGCAAGAATGTAATTGTATCATTTAGGCTCCAAAATATGCAAAGCGTAGACGCGTTTTTCTTCTTGACCATCTTCACTGATGCCTTTCACGCCTACTAATAGTTCTTGAATATGAAAATTTTTAGCCGCTTGTTTGAAAAAACGTGGGCGTTTACGTGCCATATCTGTACATAAAACAGCTTTACCACCGGCGGCCAAATGGCGTTGTAAGCATTTAATAAGAGGGCGGTGTAAGTCTTCTAAATACAGAATTTCCGATGCGGCTATAATATCATAACGCGTTTCACCCAATGAGGCGCGGCTATTGGTAATATCCACATGGCGAACTGTAATGACATCTTCAAGACTATTTTTAAGTACATTGGCTTTGGCAAAGAGCAGGGCATCGTCCACCACATCGCTGATACATACGGAAGAAAAACCATATCGGCTAGCCAACAGCCCTAGGGTACCGCATCCGGCGCCAAGTTCTAAAAGGCTTTTTCCCTCGGGTTCAAGCTTACGTAAGTAGCGGCCAAGCACAAAGGAGGCAGGCCAAACTTTTGCCCAAAGCGGTAAGTCTTTAAGAGGGTTATGAATAGCTTTATTATCAATGAGTTTGTCAAGGTGTTGGGTCATATTGGTGATGGAAAGCACCTCTAAAGGGTTACCATCCACATTGAGCGGCTCAAAGTCCACAGTAAATTTTTGCTGTATTTGTTCTAAAAGTGCATCTAATGCAGTAGTTGTCATGGAGTATCCTGTAGGAATTTTGATGGGGCATTTTGTCTTTTTTTATGCTGATAGGCAAGCTTTTTTATGCAAGCTTTTCATGAAATATACGCTACATCTTGACAGGAGGGAATGTTTCATACAGCATACCCCTGCGTTATGGTATTCTTGCCTAGAAAATACTGAAAAAGATAAGTGTAAGTAATTGATATGTAGAGGTGAAAATGTGTAAGGAAGAAATGAGTACTACAGGACGTTATGCTTGGGCGCTTTTTGCGCTTATGAGTATAACGTATATGCTTACCCCTTTTCATAGGGTGAGCCCCGCCATTATGGCCACAGATATTATGGCTTCCTTACAATTAGACGCCCCCGCCATGGGCTTATTGGCTTCTGTTTTTTTTGTGACCTATGGCATAATGCAAATTCCCGGCGGTTTACTTACTGACGGCGTGGGGCCGCGGCGTTTACTCCCTTGTATGGTGGCTATTTCTGCTGTGGGCGCGCTTCTTTTTGGCATGGCAGATTCCTTAGCCATGGCATTGGTGGGACGCGGGCTCATAGGTATAGGGGTCTCAGTTATTTTTCTGTGCGCCATGAAAATTATTAGCCAATGGTTTCCGGCGCATGTTTTTGCGCGTTTAAGCGGTGCTTTTTTAGGTATGGGCGGCGTGGGTATGTTTTTGGCGGCAACGCCTTTAGCTGTAGGGTGTGAGCTCTGGGGCTGGCGCGCCATGTTTTATGGTTGTGCTGTGCTGTGTTTAGCCTTGGCTGCGATTCTTTTTTTTACTGTACGCGACGCACCGGTAAAAGAGCATTCCACACCGTCACAAGCTTCGCCAAAAAATGCACAGGGCATTGTAGATTGGCAACTCATGGCGTATAATTTTAAAATTATTACGCGCAATAGAAATTTTTGGTGTGCTTGTGTATGGGCTTTTTGTCAATTTAATCTACATATGAGCTTTGGCGGCCTTTGGGGCGGAACCTATTTGCGCGATGTACACGCTTTAAGTCTTGTGGATGCCGGTAATGTGCTTACCATGTCAGGTTTGGGTGTGATTGTAGGTGGTCTTCTTATGGGGTGGTTGTGCGATGTGGTTTTTAAATCAAGCCGCATCACCATGCTCGTTGCAGCCGCTGTGCTTACGGTAAACTTTATTCTCTTGGCTTTGTGGGGAGATGCTTTACCTGTATGGAGCATGTATATTTGGTTTTTTATGCTTTCAGCTTTGGGAGTTCCGGCCATGTCGGTGGCTTTTTCTGCCATGCGGCATATGTTTGGCGTGGAGGCCACAGGCTCTGCTTGTGGTTTGCTAAATTGTTTACCTTCTGTGGGGATGTTGGTTTTTCAACCTTTGACAGGATTTTTTCTAGAATTATACCCCAAGACAGGAGAAAGTTTTCCCCCAGAAGCCTATGCCGCGGCGTGCTGGTTGTATGTGGGGGCAGGCGTGCTTGGCATGTGTGGTGCCTTTTGCATGCGTGAGGAAAGGAAAGAAGAGGCGTAACATGTTTGGTAATTATATGATGAAATGCGTGGTTTTTTTGTGCTGTGTTTTTTGTATGCCGCAAGAAGCAATGGCAGAAAGGGGTAAATATGTAGAGGACTTTAGCCTTTATAGACAAGAAGAACTGGATATGAAAGGGCTTTTTGGTAGCCTGACGGGAACAGCAGTGATTTTAAAACCCGGTACACAGCAAATTTTGGTATATAATGCTCCTTTGGCAGAACAGCGATTTTCTCCATTTTCTACCTTTAAAATTATCTCTGCCATGTTTGGTTTAGAGTATGGTGTTGTAAAAGATGCGCAAAGTAAAATGCGCTACAATGGCATAAAGTATTGGCACGCGGCGTGGAATAAAGATGTTACTTTTAAGGAAGCATTTCAGCATTCATGCGTTTGGTATTTCAGACAATTAATAGATAAGGTTCCAGAAAAATACGTACAGAAGTATTTACAAGAGCTGCGCTACGGTAATGCCGATGTTTCCTCATGGCGCGGCAATGGAAGTGATCCCTTGGCGGAATTAAATGGTTTTTGGCTCAATTCCTCCTTGCAAATATCTCCCCTTGAGCAGGCAAAGGCTTTGCATAATTTATTTTATCTGGCTAGTCCCTATCCTGCGCACGATAAAAAGCTTGTGGAAGATTTTATGCAGGTGGGGCATGGCTCCATCCATGGGAAAACCGGTTCTGATGGAAAGGGGCAAAGTTGGTTTGTGGGCTTTATAAAAAAGGGCTTATACAAAGACTATTTTGCTTTTTATGTGCGTGATGCCAATGACAGCGCTCCGCATGCCAAGAATGTGGCATTGAAATTTTTTGGAGAATAGATTTCTGTCATGAGAGAAGATGAGATGTCAAATCAAGACAAAGCACGTATTATTTTGCTGGCCACAGGAGGCACCATTGCAGGAACAGCCGCAGAGGCTACGCAATTAACGGAATACACTTCAGGCACTTTGAGCGCGCAAGATCTTTTGGATGCTGTCCCCGCTTTGGCGGATATAGCAGAAATTCACGCTGAGCAATTTTCTAATATTGGCAGCGAAAACATGCGACTAGAGGATATGCTCACATTGGCTAAAAGAGTGAATAGTCTTTTGGCTCAAGAGCAGTACCATGGCATTGTTATTACTCATGGTACCGACACCTTAGAAGAAACAGCGTATTTTTTGCATTTGGTGGTGAAAAGCACTAAGCCCGTAGTGCTGGTGGGTGCCATGCGTCCTTCTACAGCCATAAGTGCTGATGGCCCTTTGAATTTGCTTCATGCTGTGGCTGTGGCAGCCAGCCCTGAGTCACACGGCATGGGTGCTATGATAGTGCTGAATGGGCAGATTTTGTCTAGCAGAGAGGGGACGAAGTCTAATACACTTTCTGCAGAGACTTTTAAAGCGCACGAATTGGGTATTCTAGGCTATGTTATAGATTTTAAAGCTGTTTTTTACCGTGCCGTTTTGCGTAAACATACTGTGCATACGGAATTTTGCGTAGAAAATGTACATGCTTTGCCACGTGTGGACATTTTATATCAATATCTTGATGTGGCGCCGGAGCTGTGTAAGGCTGTCATTGCAAGTGCTCCCGAGGCCATTGTGCTGGCAGGTATGGGTGATGGGAATATTTCAGAAAGTACGGCGCATATTTTACAAGAAGCGGTGCAAAAAGGGCTTGTGGTGTTGCGTTCTTCGCGGGTAGGGTCAGGTATGATAACCCCGCACGAAAGTGACAGATGCATGGGCTTTTTGTATTCTGATAATTTAAGCCCGCAAAAAGCGCGAATTTTACTCATGCTTGCCCTCACCATCACTGGAGATTCCGCGGCAATACAACATATGTTTAGCCAGTATTGATAGCTGTCTTAATTTTACTCTAGACTATATTGTATTTAGGAGTACAGAAGCTTTTAGGCATATGAAATGAGACCTCTGCGCAATTCATTGCGTAAGGTCTCACGGAGCGTTGACGACAGTCAATGCGACCAAAAATCAAGAATAGGCGTAGCTTTGCTTCGCCGTTAAATGATTGATTTTTGTGCCTTTACCTCTGCACATGTTATTTTACACTTCGAACAGTTTTTCAAATTTCAAATACAAAGTTATATTTGAAAATAATTGTGCAGAGGTCTCGAAATAGAGTATTTGTCTGCTAAGAGACTGGCAAAAAATATGAAGTAGTGTAGCATTTTAGAGCATGTTATTTTATGCGTACAGTGAAATAAAAAATGTACTTTTCCTGTACGAGTAAGGGTAAATTTTTACACCATTGGCATGCTATGGGGGCTTAAAATGCTTTATAATATTGCTATGTTAATTTTTTTTGTGGGACTCCCTTTACTGGTGGGTTTTGGCGCCAGCCAGCTTTCTGTCAATAGCGCTGCCGCATACGCCAGTTTTGTCTTGCCGCCATGGGCGCCGCCGGGTGCCATCTTTGGAATAGTGTGGACTGTGCTATATGTGCTTATGGGGCTAGCTGCGTATATGGTATGGAACTCAAAAGGGCAAAAACATCGTAGAAAAACTGCTTTACGCTTGTATTTTTTGCAGCTAGCAGTGAATTTTTTTTGGACATACTTCTTTTTTGCATTGCAATGGCGGCTTTTTGCTTTCTTTTGGCTTTTATTGCTCTTAACACTGCTTTTTTTCTGCATGCAAAAATTTAAGCAAATTTCACTTGCAGCCTATGTTTTTTTATCTCCGTACTTTTTATGGTGTCTTTTTGCGGCATATTTAAATATAAGTATTTATATACTAAATACTTGATGCTGAAAAACTACTTGGTTGATGTTTAAAAAAACAGTGAAAACACGTTTTTGAGCATCGACTAAATGAATACTATTTTTACTGTTTTCAATATGCTGAAATTATATGATTTTGTAAAATGCCTAGTGTACGTTGCACGATATACAATGACTTTATAGATGCATTTTTGTTTTTTTGTCTTCATTTTTTTATTGAAATGGATTGTGAAATATCATAAATTTTTTCGATATAGTTGCGTTTTTTGTTTTATGCGGAATTTTTTTGTTTTAGTTAGGTTACTGTTTTAACGGCGAAGTAGTTTTTTTATTTTTG
>CAYJNA010000100.1:0-8835 GCA_964371225.1 uncultured Desulfovibrionaceae bacterium | reverse complement strand
CCAAAAAACTTTCATGGCGGCTGTACGCTATTTTTAACGAAAATTTTTGCCGCATGTGTATTTTATCTTTGCGACAAGATTTTCCAATAAAGATAGAGTATTGTCGTCATTACTTTTTTAAGGGCGGGGTTGAGAGGGGAAAGTTTTTAGAAAAAAGTTTCCCATTCTAGAAAAAGTGTTGAATAAAGAGGAGTAATCATGACGACATATACATCTTTTAGCCACGGCGGCAATGAGTACAAAGCTGTGGATTTGACCAAGAGCTTACCTGCTGGCGTAGATGTGGCAAGTTTGCCCTTTAGCCTACGTGTGCTTTTGGAAAATGTACTACGTACAACAGAAAATGAAACAGAATGCGAATTGGCAGTGCAGGCTTTATTGGGTCTTGGGCAAAAGCAAAGTGGCGCAGAGTTGCGCTTTTATCCTGCCCGTGTACTTATGCATGACTTTACCATTCCTGCTTTAATGGATTTGGCCGCCATGCGCGAAGCGGTGGCAGAGCTTGGTGGTGATGCTACGCGCATTAATCCTTTAGTGCCTGTGGCAGTGACCATAGATCACTCAGCACAAGTGGACTTCTTTGGCAAAAAATCCTGTATGGATGAAAATATCAAAGAAGAATACCGTTTAAATAGTGAACGCTTTGCTTTGTTAAAATGGGCCAATAAGGCCATGGATAATGTAACTGTGGTGCCACCTGCCAAGGGTATTTGTCATCAGCTGCAATTGGAATTGTTTAGCCAAGCGGTGATGCAAAAGAGCATACACGGTACACAAGTGACCTATCCTGATAGTATGGTGGGGGCAGATTCGCACACAGGTACCTTGGGTGGCATTGGCGTGGTAGCCTATGGCATTGGCGGTATTGAAATAGAAACTGTGATGTTAGGTGAACCTAGCATTATGCCTGTACCGCAAGTGGTAGGTGTACGCCTGACAGGTAAACTCAATGCTCACGTGACAGCCACCGACCTAGCCTTAACCATTACCCATCTATTACGTAAAGAAGGGGTAGTGGAGTGCTTTGTGGAATATTTTGGCTCAGGTGTGGACAGCCTTTCCATTCCGGCACGCTGTACTGTGGCCAATATGGCTCCGGAATACGGTGCTACATTGGGCTTTTTCCCAGTGGATGGCAAAGTGGTGGAGTATTTCCGCATCACTGGCCGTGAGGAGCAAGCCGCACTTATCGAAGCTGCCGCCAAAGCCGGACAATTCTATAGGGATGGTAGTGCAGAGCCTAGTTTTGGGCGTGTGATTGAATTGGATTTAAGTAGCATTAAGCCCTGCATTTCCGGCCCTGCGCGTCCCAATCAATATATTGCCTTGGACGCCAGCGCAGCCCATGTGGCGGCCTTGTTGCAAGAGGAAAAACCGATGGATGTGCCTGTCGCCATGGAAGATGGCGCGCAAGTGCGCCTAAAACACGGCCATATAGCCTTGGCTTCTTTAACTTCATGCACCAATACCATTAATCCTGAGCTTATGCTGGCGGCGGGTCTTTTGGCACGTAATGCCGTGGCTAAGGGCTTAAAGGTGCCTGCTTATATTAAAACGGTATTGGCGCCGGGTTCCACCACAGTGACCCGTTATTTGAAGGATGCAGATTTATTGGCTCCTTTGGAAGCTTTGGGCTTTTATACCGTGGGTTATAGCTGCTTAACATGCATAGGCAATAGCGGCCCCTTACCGGCCCCTGTGGCTTCTGCCATTAAAGAACATAATTTAAATATGTGCGCGGTGCTTTCGGCCAATCGCAATTTTAGCGGTCGTGTGCATGGGCAAATTAAGTCCAACTTCTTAGCTTCTCCCATGCTTGTACTGGCTTTTGCTTTGTCTGGTTCCATGCTGACGGATATGGAAAAGGACGCTTTAGGTGTAGGTAGTGATGGTAAGCCTGTATACTTAAAAGATATTATGCCCAGTGACGCAGAAATAGCCTCGGTGTATGGCAAGGTCATTACGCCTGAGGTTTTCCGTGAGGAATACGCCGGCCTTCATGATGGCGGAACTTTTTGGGATGGCATAAGCGCAACGCAAAGCGCCACCTATCAGTGGGATGAAAATTCTACCTATATCAAGCGTCCCCCTTATTTTGATGGTTTGGGCTTAGATGTGGCCCCTTTGAATGATATAGTGAATGCGCGTGCTTTGGCTAAATTTGGAGATTCTGTCACCACAGACCATATTTCTCCCGGAGGAAGCATTGCAGCAGAATATCCCGCCGCCAAATACCTCATGGAGCGTGGATTAAGTCCTAAGGACTTTAATACCTATGGTAATCGTCGTGGTAATCATGAAGTGATGATGCGCGGTACCTTTGGCAATATACGCTTACAAAATCACCTTGCTAGTAAGGACGGTTCCTTTACAGTGAAATTCCCTGAAAAAGAGGAAATGTTCATTTTTGATGCCGCCGAAGCCTATGCCAAGGAAAAAACACCGCTGGTAATTTTAGCCGGTAAGGAATATGGCACAGGATCATCACGAGACTGGGCCGCCAAGGGCTCGTATTTTCTTGGGGTGAAGTGCGTTATGGCACAGTCTTTTGAACGTATTCACCGCGCCAATCTTGTGGGTATGGGTATTTTGCCTTTACAATTCCTTGCGGGTGAATCGGCAGAAAGTCATGGCCTTCAGGGGGACGAACTCTTTAGCCTTAAGAATATTAATGAGGTGGGATTGGCCTCTCATGTGCAGGTGCAAGTGCAAGGAGCTGACGGCAATGTTCGGGAAATAACCTTGCTTGCTCGTTTAGATACACAATCAGAACTTGTGTGCTTTAAACATGGCGGGATTTTACCCTTCATCATGCGCAAGCTTGTGGCTTCCTCTTCGTAGCTTTTTGTAAATGGCGTAGCAATATTTTTGCTCCCATGTGTTAGTTGAAAAAATATGTTTTCCTACTTTTTTCACAAAGGCACATGGGAGCCAAATATTGTTACGTGGGTGTTATAAATAATAGCCTATTTTCCGACTAGATAGGCTTTTGACACTGAAAAAACACTTTTATAAACCTCCTCCATAAAATATTGGCAGGGGGCTTTAAAAGTGTTTTTTTAAACTTGACACTGTATCAGTTCGTTAGTAAGTGTGAATTACGCCTTTCTTGGCGTGAGAGTACATTGTTCGGTACTCCTTTTTTACAAGTTGCCCTTGTATCCTCCTTTCGCTGGGCAAGCTTGCGGGGCTATGATTATACATCATTCCCTGAGGATCCTTCCTCGTCGTTCGGTTTTATGTTCATCACCGTGCGCTTTTAACTCCTTTTGTTGAAGACAGGCTTCTTCTTTTGCCTGCTTACTTGTTGATGCACTTTCTGTATCGACTCTTTACATTGTACGTTTTTAAAGGAAAAAATCATGGCTGATATTTCATTACAAAAGCCTGCTGCAGGAGAAACAAGTGTTTTAACTCCTCAAGGCAGCGATCGTTTAGTTTTTAATTTTGACTCTAGCAATGCTACTTTAACGCGTAATGGCGAGGATCTTACCTTTTCTTTTGAAGATGGTTCTAGTCTTGTGCTTTCAGATTTTTATGTGGCCTATACTGCAGATAATATGCCTACCTTTATGGTTGGAGGTGAAGAAGTTAGAGGGCAAGAGTTTTTTGCTGCCCTTGCTGAAGACCTTATGCCTGCTGCTGGTGTGTCTGCGCTGATGCAAAGCAGTGGCGGTTCTGTTGATACGCTGACTGGTAATCTGCTGGAAGGCTTAAACCGTATGGGTGGGCTTGATCAAAGCTTTAATACCACTGCAACACATGGATCTTACACTGGAACATCGGCTGCCTCCACACTTCGTGTGGCTGAAGTCGTAACGGCGCCGGCACACGAATCTGTTATGCCGCCCAAAGCAGAAAATCACGACCCCATTGCTGAAGATGTTACTGTTACGGTGACAGAATCCGGCGCTGCGCATGAAGACGCAAACCCTGATACTCCTCCCACCAATGATACCGTTTCTAAGGGACAAATCGTAGCCACCGATGAAGATGGAGATGATTTGGAGTTTAGCTTTGAAGACGGCAGCACTGGCACCGTAGAAGGTGAATACGGCGATTTTACTTTGAATCCTGATGGCTCCTTTAGCTATGAACTTAATGATAGTGTGGATAATACCATTGAAGACCCTGTTGACGTTTTAAGTGAAGGTGAAAGTGTTGAAGAAAGCTTTACTGTAGAAGTGGAAGACGGTAAGGGCGGCTCCACCACTGTAACTGTTACCGTCACCGTAACAGGGACTAATGATAAGCCTGAAATAAGCTTTGAAAGTAGTGACTTCACCCTTAGTGAAAATGATTATGATGGTGATGCCAGTAATGATGATTTGGTAGCCACCGGTTCCATTACCATAACAGATTATGATAGCGATGGTGATGAGCAAACATTGGATATTACCGGCACTGGTAGCACCACTGTAGAAAAAGATGTTATTACGGTGGAAGGTACCTATGGTACTCTTACTGTACAGCCCAATGGTAAGTATACCTATGAATTATATACGCCGCAAGACGGCGTAAAATATGACGCGCTTGCCGCTCTTACCGATGGGGAAACGCCTAAGGAATCTTTTTCTGTGACCACCACCGATAAACATGGTGCTCAAGATACAGAATCCCTTGATTTTACCGTAAATGGTAGAGATCATACCATCACGACTTCTGTGCCCGATGTGACCGACGCTAGCGGCACAGCACAGCCGGGCTTAGGCACGTCGACGAATCCTCATGTACTTGAAGAAGCAGCACTTAACGGTACTACAAGTACCGGTGATGCACAACTTAAAAGCGAAGGAGCACTTTCTGTTACAGCCTATGATGGCTTGGAGAATATTACGCTTGGTGAGCAAGTGCTTGCTACGTATGAAAACGGCTCTTGGGTCGTAAACTCTGCCGCTGTGGACACGAAGTATGGTTCCTTTACTCTCACCGGTGTGCTTGATAATGGCGATGGTACTTATACAGTGACGTATGAATATCTTCTTACAAAGCCTGCTGATCATAGTGAAGGCGGCTCTGACGATGTCACGTTAAGCTTTACTGACGCCGATGGTACAAAGGTTGATGCTACCATTGATATAGATATAGTGGACGATGTGCCCACTGTGGAAGATACAACGGCTAATCTTGGTACTATTACCACCAATACCGCCACTGGCACCACTGTGGACTTGGACGATGTGGTGAACTTTGGCGCCGATGGTGAAGCTGAATCCAATAGTATTACGCTTTCTGTGCCTGAAGGCAGTGGCTATGTTTTATCCGGCGATACTTTATCCTATGGCGGAGTAGTGCTTGGCACCATAAGCATTGATAACGCAAGTAATGAAATTGTTATCACTAAGGATGCTCAGGCAGATACGAATTTTGCTGGGCAGGAATTACCTGAGTTAAATTTAGGCTTTACAGTGACTGACGGCGATGGAGACAGCGAAAGCGGTACATTGCAAACAAATTTTGATTTCGATTATGGTGACTCTCAAGGTGATGGCAATGGTGTAAAGGTGGATGTGGATGTTACCATTACCAGCAAGGGAGATGATGACATCATCACCAAGAACGAGCTTAATGAAAATGGTAATATTGAAGCTGAAATAACACTGGGTGAAGATGCCAAAAATGATGACATCTTACACCTCAAGGATCAAGACGGTAACACTCTTTTTGAAGGCACTGTGGAAGAGTTTAAAAAAGAATATGCCGACACTTTAACCCAAGATGAAAACGGAAATAGCAAGGTTACAGTGGAGTTTTCGCCCTCAAGTGAAGGGAAAAAGCCCTCATTGGAAGCCACTATAACAGACAGCGACGGTAACTCCGCCACTGGGTCAGATTCTGCCACCTTGAAGGATGTGGATGCCCCTATCATCGTTATCACAGGCGAAAATACGCTTGTACTTAATGAAGCACATGCTTCGGGGGGTACTGCAGATAAGGGCGGTGCGCAGTATCAGCAATCTTTTACCATTGATGCCGATGGTGATTTAGCTTCCCTTACCATTGCCGGCCAAGTGGTCGATCTCAACGGTTTTGCAGGCAGTATTACCGCTGAAGGATATAGCATTTCAAATGTGACAATTACGCCTCTTAATGATGGCAGCGGGAACTATACTGTAGAATATACCATAAGTTTAACAGCGCCCATAGAGCATGATGCTCCTAATGCCAGCATCACCACAGATGAAGTAAAAACAGCACCTTCCTTTAGTATTACGGCCACGGATACAGCAGGAAATATTTCTGCATCTACCACTGTGAATGTGGAGATTGTAGATGATGTTATTGTACTTGGCAGTGTTACAGATGCTACAGATACGTATGCAGATCCCATAGCTGAAAGTCAAAGCTATGTACGCGACACACTTGGTTGGAGTCCTAGCGGCTCTACGGTGAACGGTAGTATAGAATATAAAGATGTTGATATCTATCAAGCAAATGCAGCAGAAACAGGTAAAGGCAGTGCCATAACTACAGGGCAACTTTCCGTAGCTGGTGCCGATGGCATGGCTGATATTAGCATGAAGATTGCTGCAGACTCTGTGGGCACCACAAAAATGATTAATATTGATGGGCATCCTTATACTTTATCTTCAAAATTCATAGATGAAAATGGCGACCCTTACTATATTGTGGGTACCGTGTCTGGTGATTATGCCATGGGCTATAAGGAAAGCGACTTTCTTCCGGGGGATATTCTTTTCAAGGTTACCTTTGATGTGGCTACCAATAGCTGGGAATTTGAACAGTTTAAGGAGTTTAAGGAAACTGTTATTCTTGAGTTTAGCGCGACGGATGCTGATGGTGACACCACCACCCAACATGTGGGTGTGCAAGGTGCTACTCAAGGTTTTGGCCCCAATGTCTTGGAGACGAGCACGCCTGTAGTATATGAAGAAGCTTTAGCGACAGGTTCCAATGCACAAAGTGACGGCGAAACAGGTCAAGGGCAGGTGTCGGTAAAATCTGCCGATGGCCTTGAAGAAATTGTGGTAGATGGTCAGGTGGTAGCCCAGCGCAATGATGATGGCGTGTGGGTGTATACTTCTACAGAAAATGTAACCATTACCAGTGTTTCTGGATCTGCTGAAGATGGCTATCTTGTGGACTATAAGTACACCTTAACAGAGCCCGGTGCTGCATCTTCTAGCTTTGATATGACCTTCACCGACACCAATGGCGATACAGTTACTACTGCTATAGCCGTTACTGTGGTGGATGATGTCCCATTTGTGACGTACACCATCCCTAGCACTGATAGTGGTGATGGTTTTGCACAGGGGCTTGTGCATTTTGACTTTGGCGCAGATTCTGGTGCAGGAACCAGCATTACCCTTAATGGAATCACAGCGTCCTTCGATGGCACCACATGGAGTTTTAGCGATGGTAGCGCCTCAGTAACACCTACAGAGGGCGAAAACCTCACCCTACGCTTTGGTGATACAACATTAACCACAAGTAATAATCAAGACTGGCTTGTTAAAACTCCCACAGGGCAGCCTTCTTTGAGTATTACCATCACCGATGCTGATGGCAATTCCGTTTCCGGTAGCATTTCCCTTGGGGAAGATAGCGCTTTGGAAGCAGAAGAAAAACAAAATCTTATTTTTGATGGAATGAGTACTGATGAAATAGTAGAAGCAGTGACAGCTCATGTGGGCATACATGGATATACGCCTTCATTTGAAGAAGCCTGTCAATATATTTTGGAAAATCTAGAGTGGTTTTCACATATAGACGGAACTGCTGCTTCCGGCACAAATAGTATTGTTGCTACGCAAGGCGATGATGTCGTTTTTGCTCAGGATGGTCATAACTTGGTTATTGGCGATGGTAGCTTGGAAGATGTGGCACGCCTTGCCAGTGAATTGGGCATTAATAATGACGATACATTGGTAAATACTCTTACAAACCAAGCTACAACAACAGAGGGCCTAGCGCAGCTTGAAAACGCTGCTAACACTGTGGAAGCTGATAAGAGTGGCGGTGACGATACGCTCTTTGGCGGTGAAGGCAATGACATTTTATTGGGGCTTGGTGGGGCTGATAGCCTTCATGGTGGCGCCGGTAATGATGTGCTCATAGGCGGAAGCGGTAAGGATGTCCTTATGGGCGGCGAAGGACATGATACCATTTTAGCCAGCGCTGGAGATATGGTTTTTGGTGGTGAAGGAAATGATATTATTAAACTTGATGATATTTCCTTTGACGATATATTGGCCATTGATGGCGGTGCAGATGGTACAGATGTGCTTCTAACCGGTGATAATGACTTAGAAGTGGTGAAGAGCATGCTTGATAATGAAGGTTCTTCGCTTGTGAATATGGACGTTATCATGTTGGGGGCTGATGTGGAAGCTGCCAAATTAGTGCAAGAAAAGCTCGCCAATGGCGAAACCATCACCGGAGAAAATTCTTCGTGGGTGGCAGGACAAACGCATGATATTGGTGGCGGCATCTTCCATGAATTTTCTAAGGAAGAAGATGGTGAAATGCTCACTATTTTCATTCGAGAAGGCTGTTTTTAAATCTCTTCACCAAGGTTAACATCCCTGAAGAGTTATTTTAATATGTATCATGATATTTTTGTGTGATTCAAAGCATAATACTGTGATGGATCACACAAAAATATCGAAATTTTCTCTGCGAGAGTATTTTTAAAATTTTTATACAACACCAATAGGGTAGTTCAGAAATTTTTGTCACCATAGTAGTCCATGCTGTAAACACCTTTCTTTGTGCTTTTCAGCAAGGCACGTCCACTCCAAATATTCTTTCAGCGATGCCGTAAGCAAGTGACGGCTTATTTTACGTGGCGGCAAGCCATGCCAGAGGCAT
>CAYJNA010000099.1:0-8836 GCA_964371225.1 uncultured Desulfovibrionaceae bacterium | reverse complement strand
GCAAAGCGTGTGCTATTGGCAAGGTCAATGGCCTCGTCAAAGTCCTTAGCGCGCATGATGGCTAGTACAGGCCCAAAAACTTCTTCTTGAGCTATGCGATGCTCTGGGGTGATGCCGTCCACAATGGTGATGGGGGCAAAATAGCCTTCGCCTTCAGGGATGGGGCTCTTGTATAAAAGCTTGCCTTCACTTTCGGCAATGGCAATATATTCTTGAACATTTTTAAGAGCAGCGGCATCAGCCACGGCGCCCATGGCATAAGTGCAATCTTCTGCAGGGCCAATGAGTAAGGCTTTAGCACCTTCCACCAAACGCTCCACAGCCTTATCATAAATGGCATCGGTCACAATAAGGCGTGAACACGCGGAGCACTTTTGCCCTTGGAAAGCAAAGGCAGAATACAATACATGTGGTACTACTTCATCAAGGTCGGCATCATCGTCAATGATAACAGCATTTTTCCCGCCCATTTCAGAAATAACTTTTTTCACGTTAATTTGTGTAAGACCCGTTTTTCCGGCTTTCTCCACAATGCGTAAACCCACTTCCATGGAACCGGTAAAGGCTATGCAACTCACATCAGGATGCTCCACAAGGTAGTCACCCATAACAGAACCGCGACCAGGCACATAGTTAAACACGCCATCAGGTAAACCAGCTTCGCGGAAAATTTCCACCAAGTTATGGCCAATAATACCTGCAATATTAGCGGGTTTATAAACTACGGGGTTACCGGCTACTATGGCAGCAGAAGCCATGCCTAAGCTAATGGCAAGGGGGAAGTTCCACGGGGCAATAACGGCTGTAATACCCTTAGGTTCATAGAGATAGTGGTTAAGCTCACCAGGAGCATTACCAAGACGACGAGGCTTAGCAAGACGCTCCATTTCGCGGGCATAATACTCTAAGAAGTCAATGGCTTCTGCCACGTCTGCTTGCGCTTGATCCCACTGCTTACCCACTTCTAATACTTGCCATGCACTCAACTCATACTGACGGCGACGCGCAATGGCAGCAGCTTTAACAAGGTAAGCCGCACGCTCTACAGGTGGTGTATCACGCCATGCGGGGAACACGTCCTTGGCGGCTTTTAAAGCCATATCCACTTCAGCTATACCACCTTGGCACACATAACCAAGCACTTCAGAAGGCTTGGCTGGGTTTAAGGTAGGCACCTTATCGGCAAGCTCCACATCTTTTCCGTTAATATATAAGGGATAGGTTTTGCCCAAATGAGAAGCACGAATTTTGGCAATTTCCGCAGGGAAAATCTTACGAATATCTTCGCGCGTAAAGTCCGCCATGGGTTCGTTTTTGAAAGGCCCAAAACCTTGCACAGCAGCAGGTGCTTTACGACTTGTCTCACGGCTGGCGCGTTCACGATCTGCAGTAAGGTGTGGATCTTCCAAAAGCTTATCCAAGCTGGCTTCTTCCACAAAGCTTTGACGTAAGAAAGATTCATTGGCGGTATTTTCGAGCAAACGACGCACCAAATAGCCCATACCAGGCACCATATCACCATAAGGGCAATACAAGCGTACACGACCGGCAATTTTTAAAATACCGCGACGTACAGGCTCAGCCATACCGTACAATACTTGGAACTCATAACGGGATTCGTCTACATTATGCTCTTTGGCCAATTCCATAACAGCAGAGATGGTGCGCACGTTATGCGAAGCGCAAGCAAAGTGACAAATATCGCTATTTTTCATAACGGTATCAGTAATACGTTCAAAGCAAGCATCACTGTCGGCCTTGATGGTCCATACAGGTACTTCCCAGCCCATTTGTTTAGCCTTTACCACTTCATAATCCCAATAGGCACCCTTTACAAGACGGATGGATATGGGGGTTTTGTGCTCACGCGCCCATGCGATAAGCTCATTGGTATCTTTTTCTGCATCTTTCAAATACGCTTGTAATACAATACCAATATGAGGATAATCTTTAAATTCAAGCTTCAAACGGCGATACACCTCAATGGTAATATCTTTGTGCTTGTAGGATTCCATATCAATGCAAAAAAAGGCGCCCATTTCTACGGCGCGCTTACAAATGCGGCGGGCTTGATCTAAAATTCCCACCACTGACCCCTCAAAGTCTTGTGGATTGGCAAGACAGAAGGTGGCTGTGGGTTTAATGGCTACGTTAATCTTGGGCGCATGTCCCCAATCAGGGCTATCAGCTGTGTTTTTGCCAAGAGCTGTCCAAGATTTTTGTTCTTTTTCCATGGCATCAAGCACTTCAAGATATGTCGCAACATATTCTTCCGCTTCAGCATGGGACAATGTGGCTTCACCCAAAACGTCCACCACGGCAGCAAAGCCTTCTTTACGCAATTTCACGATGTTTTTCACGGCATCCTTGGTGTTTTCACCCACAATAAATTGCTTTGCCATTTCGTGAATGTTACCGGAAATAACCTTATTCAACATGCCGCCACCAAAAGAACCTAACATGCCGGCTACTTTTGCGCCGGTGGAAAGGAAGGCTGGCATATCTTTTTCTTCACCAAAATATTCTTTTATGTGATCTGTAAGAAGCTTAGGGGTGGTAAGGGACGGAAAGGCATCCACAAAGCGAAAAATTTGCACTTTGAATTGCTCATTGCGCATACTCCAGTCCATAACTTTGCCCATCCATGCGGCTTTGTTAAAGAGCGAAGGTTTTTCGCCTGAAATACTAGAAAACATTTCCTTACCACGTTGAATGGTTTTTAGATTGGTACTGTCCTGCATATACTCTCCTCAAAACAAAAGGTAAAATAGTACATAAACACGTCGCCCAATGCGATGGATACATTCTTAGCAATAGATGCTTATAGCACACAGCATGCAAAATAGTCAACTTTGTGCAAGAATTCACGTTAAAAAAGGGTTAAATGTTAAAAAAACAAATAACCCTCACATATCATAGTAAAAGACTAGTAATATTTTTATATGTACTTTCCCGATTTATATCTTTAGAATCATAAATTTATTTTGTTTTTTTATTAAACTGTTTTAACACAATTTTTGCAGTTTTATCACCATTTTTTGCCGCAAGTTTATACCAATACTCAGCTTGGCTTACATCTCTTGGAACACCGGTACCCTGCTCATACATATACCCAAGGCTAAATTGAGCAGAAGCGTCATTTTGAGCGGCAGCTTTTTGATACCACTTCACTGCTTCTTCATAATTGGGCTCAGAAATTTTTCCCTGCTCGTATAAAAAACCTAAATTATATTGCGCCGGCGCATAGCCTTTTTCTGCAGCTTTTTTATAATATTCATACGCCTTAGAGTAATTTCTATCATAGCCACGACCTTCAGCATACATGAAGGCCAAATTATTTTGTGCCATCATATGGTCTTGATCTGCCGACTTTTGAAACCAAAATACGGCGCGTGTATCATTTTTTTTCACGCCCTTCCCATAAAGATAAGACCAACCTAAAGAATATTGTGCTTCTGCAAGACCTTGCTCAGCGGCCTTTTCATACCACGACACCGCTGTTTTCTCACTTCTTTTCACACCTAAGCCATTGGCATACATATAAGCAAGATTATACCGCGCCACTGCATGCCCACTTTCGGCGGCCTTGGTAAACCACTTCACCGCTTCCTTAGTATTTTTCTTAATGCCTTGCCCGCGCGCTAAGGCACCTCCATAAGAATTTTGCGCACTTACATCGCCGGCTTTAGCTGCTTTGGCATACCATGAAGTGGCGGTATTGGGGCTACGCTTCACCCCTTCGCCTGTATCATACAAGCGCCCCACAAAATACATGGCTTCAGCATTTCCGCCCTTGGCCAAAGGTTCTAAAATAGTAAAAGCGCGCTTAAAATCTTGAGCATCTATGGCCTTTTGCGCGTCTTGTAAGCCTACCACTTGCACCTGTGTTTCTTCACTGGCGGCCGTAGGCGAAGGCGCAATGGCGGCATGGCTGACAGTGGCAAAACACAGCCCTACTATGGAAAAATAATATAAAAAGCTTTTCACGTTATCCTCAAGGGTAAAATCATTACAAGAAGCTTGCATTTATGTACATATCCACTACTTTTGTCAACTAAGCAGCCCCCACTGAAAAAGGCATTTTCACCTCTATTTCAAAAAGCATGCTTACTGTAAATGCCCTTTAGGGGGGGCACATCTGCGCCCCAACGGGCGCAAGATTTTTGCATGAGGTGAAGAATGCATTTTCCGATTTTGGCCATATATTTATGAGTCTAAATCATATTTTTTCAATTTATTTTGCAGTGTTGCTCGTGTTATGCCCAAACGCCGCGCCGCTTCACTTTTATTATCATCCACATCATGCAATGTTTGCTCAATGGCCTTTCGTTCCACTGCATCCAAAGAAAGCCCAGACAATGACAAAGTACCGCCCTCTTCCTTTACTTCTTGCACAGTAGAAGCCGCCACAGAACTCATACTAATGGGTAATTCTTTTTCTGTAATGGTATCCCCTAGGCACATGATTACAGCGCGCTCCACAGCATTTTCAAGTTCACGCACATTGCCAGGCCATGCATAGCGAACCATAGTATCCAAAGCTTGTGGTGAAAAACCTTTAATATTTTTTCTATTACGCTGCGCAAAACGCTCTAAGAAATGCGCTGCCAGCAGGGGAATATCCTCTTTACGTGCCCGCAAAGAAGGCACTTCTACAGTGATAACATTGAGACGAAAATATAAATCCTCTCTGAAGTTACGCACTTTTACTTCTTCCAACAAATCTCTATTGGTGGCGGCAATAATGCGCACATCCACATTTACAGGCGTATCAGACCCCACACGCTGTACTTCCCCTTCTTGTAATGCGCGTAAAAGTTTTGCTTGTAAGAGCAGCGGCATTTCCCCTATTTCATCTAAAAATAAGGTACCTTCATGCGCCTGCACAAAACGCCCCTCACGCTTTTTATCCGCTCCGGTAAAGGCGCCGCGCTCATGACCAAATAATTCTGACTCTAACAAATTTTCCGCCAAAGCAGCACAGTTCACAATGACCAATGGCTTATGCGCTCGCGCACTGCCTTGATGTAAAGCTTTAGCCACCAATTCCTTCCCCGTGCCCGAAGGGCCTGTTATGAGCACCGTTGCCTCTGTGGGAGCGACGGTACTTATCATATGCCGTACATCCTCCACAGCCTTACTACGGCCTAAAATACCGGGAATTGCCGAGCTTTCACTCAACTGACGGCGTAATTCTCTATTTTCCACTGAGAGACGGCTATGCTCCAAGGCGCGCGCCAAAGTATTTTTTAAGGCATCAAAATCTAAAGGCTTTAATAAATAATCGTACGCGCCGATGCGTAATGCCTCCACCGCTGTTTCTACCGAGGAAAAAGCCGTCATAAGAATAACAGGCAAAGCAGGATTATAGGTAAGTATCCTTTGTAGAGCCTCAATACCATTCATACGTGCCATGCGCACATCCATAAGTACCGCATCGAAGGATTGTTCCGCTACTTTCTGAACGGCCACATCGCCATCATCTGCTTCATGTACTTCATAATTCCATGATTTCAACATCATACGCAACATATGGGCATGTGCTGCGTCATCATCTACTACCAACACAAGAGGATTTTCTACCATTACACGTCACCTTTTTCCTCAGCAAGAGGTATAAGAATACGCACCGTTGTCCCTGTAGGAAGCTTTGGTGCCAAGGGCGAACCCAAGGAAATTGTTTTCTTTTGCGCACTATGATGGCGCGAAGTTACAAAAATTTCTCCACCGTGCGCCGTTACAATCTTATGCACAGTGGCAAGACCCAGCCCCGTCCCATGCCCTTTCGTGGTAAAATACGGATCAAAAATATGCTGTAAGTGCTGTTCCTCAATACCTGGCCCTGTATCACGTATTTCAAGGGCAAGAAAGTTTTTCTCTAGCACAGTGGCACTGATTATGACCTCTCCCCCTTGCGTCATGGCTTCAATGGCATTGAGGTATACATTTAATAATGCCTGACCAAATCTATCCACATCTAAAAGTACTTTAGGTAAGGGGCGTTTAGGCTTACGCAAAAGTAACGTCACTTGTTTTTTTTCCGCATCAGGCCGTAATAAATGTAATGAATGTTCTAAAATGGGGAATATATCCACAGGCTTAGCATGTACATCGGTGGGGCGTGAAAGCCCTATTAAATCTGTGATAACTCTGTTTAAACGCTCCACCTCACGCACCATCACCGCGGCGGCTTGCCTATCTTCACTCCCTTCAGGAAAGCGCTGGCCAAAATACGTGGCATAACCTTTAATGGAACTGAGCGGATTACGAATTTCATGGGCGACGCCGGCAGCTAAATTCCCTATGGCTGCAAGCTTATCCTTACGCCGTACTTCTTCTTCCAATTGGCGCACTTGCCCTTCTGCCGCAAATTGACGCCGCCGTGATTCCTGCGCTCTTTGTGCATAATATAAAGCAATAAGAAGCGCGGCTCCCATGAGCACCATACCCGCAGCTAAAGAAAATAAATAAATTCGATCTTGCCTCTTCCCTGCTTCAAAGGGGCTAATATCTAAGCCCAAAAAGATAAGCGGTAGCGTAGGTTTTTTTCTTGCTCTGGGAGGAATTGGAGGCTGAATAACATCTAATTTACGTAATTTTTTTTCAGCTTCAGCGTCGGCTTTCCTTCTTTCCCGCGCATTTCTAGAATCCATGGGACGAAACTCACGGTAAATAACAAAAGTTTCTTTTCCATCCACATTGGCTATAAACCAGCGTAAAGAACTATTTTCCACTGAATGTGAAATGGCATGTAATAATTGCTCATTAATTTCTCTATTTCCTACACGCAAAATACTTCCTAAGCGTTTATCATCATTATGCGCTAAAATAGTTCCATCGGGCATGAGCACAGAAACAAAACGCACATCCGCATTCACAAGTTCTTTTAAAGTTTTTTGCAATTGCACAGGCGTTTTTTGGCGCATACTCATGCGCACACTTCCTTCTACAGCATAAATAAGTGCTGCACCTTCACCCACCAAAAGACGCACCATATTTCCCTCACTGCGCCCTAATGAGAGAACAACAACACTACTTACCACCAAAAAAAGGACGCCAATGGCACTTACCAAGGGCCAAAGAGCCGGTGATAGTTTCACAAAGGATAATTTTTTCCTTAAGGTGCGAGACATAAATTTTATTTTTGCCATGGCGCAACATACTCCCATCAGGCACATTAAACAAGGCAGTGTCTTGTTCTGCAAAAAAAATTTTATTGGTATATTTATTGCTTAAACACTTTGCATACTCCTATGCAAAATATGGAGCATTCATGCAAGTACATCTTGCAAAAAGTCTTTTATAAAGATACATACAATATGATTTTTCGGAGTAGATTATGATACAATCAAAATATATACCTTTTATCCTATGCTCACTTGTCTTAAGCATAGGGTATGCAATGCATGCGCATGCATACCGTTGGCACACAGATCTTAGCCCCGAACAAGAGGCCAAAGCACAACAAATTATTAATGAAACAGCACCAAAAATTACAGCTATGCGTGCAGCTTTACAAGAAAAAATAGAAAAGCTTAAAAACTTTGCCTATACAAGCCCCACAGACCATGAATCCCTTGCACTACTAGGCGAAGAATTACAATCAGAAAGAAAAGCCTTGCGTGATGCTCTTATTGCTTTAGATGCAAGACTGGTGCAGGAGGTGGGGGTTTCTCTGCATGGGTATCGCGGGCGCGATTGCAACAGCCTTGCCAATGCAAGGGAGTATAAAGACCCAACCTTTCAAAAACATTCTGTAGCCACGCCACATCATACAGAATAACACGTTGATATATAAAACTTAAAAGCCGCCATGAGAAATTTTACTTCTCATGGCGGCTTTCCTTTTTCCCACAGATTTTTTCATCTGTATAAAAACTAAACACCTGTATAATTTTTATACAGGCAATTTTTTAATATGTATGAAAATTATACAGCAAAGCCAAGATTAGAAAGGATAGAAATAATTTTTTAAATAATATCAAGAGATAAAGAAATTGGCACACAGTTTGCTATACGTAAACTAAAGAAAATAACACTACACATTCTAGGAGTTCACATATGAAAAGCATCAAAAAAACCTTACCTGTTTTAGCCCTCATGCTCCTTACCGGTGGTATTTTTGCGGTAGATACAGCTAACGCCAAAGGCTGCCCCATGATGAACGACTGCCCCATGATGCACGGCGGTAAGCATGGTAAGCACAACTCTCAAGAGAGTAACATTACAGATGAACAACGCAAAGAAGCTCGTATGTTAGTTGAAAAAGCACAAGAAAGCATGGCTCCCATGAAGCAACAACTCTTTGTAAAAGAACAAGAGCTTGAGGCCTTGCAAAATGCGGCTACCCCTGACGTGAGTGCAGTATCTAAAAAAGCAACTGAAATTGTAGAGTTACGCCAAAAAATTAAAGACGCAAAAAAAGATCTTGGCATTGCCATAGATAAAGCTTTAGGCCTTGAGCCGGGAACACATAGCCTTGGCGGCGGTATGGGGCACGGTGGCATGGGACATGGCGGCATGGGACACAAAAACATGCGTTAATAAACAAAAGCAAAACAGCAAATTTTTGAATGCTTCTTACTGAAACATTTTTGATACCCCTATAGCGTACTACAACGCTTTAATATATACGGCATGCGGCTTCATCCACCGCTAGGCAACGAAGAAAACTTCTAAACTCCTCCTTTAATAAACTCTAACACCCTTCCTCCTGTGGCCACTGAATTCTTCGGTGGCCACGAGCTTTTTTAGTTTTATTCTATAATTTCATCACTCTAATTAGTTGATGCTTAAAAACGTGTTTCCACTCGTTTTTAAGAAAGGCACGCTCACT
>CAYJNA010000098.1:0-8837 GCA_964371225.1 uncultured Desulfovibrionaceae bacterium | reverse complement strand
TTCTGCATAATGAATTATGTCAAAAAGCCGCACTCTTTGGTGAAAAGAGTGCGGCTTTTTAGTATAAAGGGCCCCCCAGTCTCGCTGGGGGGGCGTATAATAAAAGAAAGCGTAGGCTTTCCCTTATCGACTAAGATACACGCAATAGATATACAGGCTGTGCTCCGTCCACATCTTGCGCTGCGTATTTAATACCTTGTACAGCATCCACCAGCTGTATCTGCTGTATGCTGTTGTTTTGCGCTATTTGTTGTGCAATTTCTTCTATTTTTGCTTTACTTAATGGCATATTTTCCTTTTTGGGGAAAATACACGCTACACTCTCTTGCCCTTGCTTTGCCCATAAGACCCGCATGGTAGTATCTTCTATGATTTGCATAGCATCAAAAGCGCCAACACCTTCATGTAAAAATCCGTATACATGCGCCACCACATGCGCTGCTGCCCGTGGATTACAAATGCTATCCAGCACGCCATAACGCGGAAAATACCCTCTATCCACATCTATCAAGGTATCAGCAAAAACATGTATATCTGTATACGCTGAACAAAATAAAGCCTGTGCCAAACAAACGCTATTAAACCTATCATCAACTTCCGAACACGTTGCCGTGACATAGGAAGGATTAAAATCTGCCATACGCACATGCACAGAGCAAGGACGCTCAGACATTTTCGTAAATGTAAGAATGGCTTGCATGGCTTCATGCATATCTTCGTGGCGCATAATGCGAAAGACAAAACCCACCTCTTCCAGATGTGCCAATGCTTCCACGGCGGTGAAATACGCTGCATTTTCTGTGATATTCTTCGCTGTTAAGCCATGATTCATCACATGAAAATAGCGTCCGTCGGGGCTTTTATTATCCTCATGCTCCCACATACGACTTAAGTATAAAGGTAAATCTGTTACTTTACGCACTTTGGCTATACTCTTAGCCATACTTGGCAAAGTATCCCAACGACATGCTATTTCCCAACCACGCAAAAGATGGGCATGTTTTGCCACCAATTGCCTATCGGCGGTTGAAATTTCCCCAAAAGAGAATAAAGTAAAGCTATGTCCAAGGCTTACAAGATGCTCCATGCGCTCCCGAACCTTGGCATCACGCAAATCATGAAAAGGAACACGCACATGACGCACACCCATTTCCCACAATGCCAATAAGGGGTAATCATTACGTACTTCTTTACGATCAAATTCGTCTAAAGCCCCACTGGGAGCAATGCTTACAGCATGTGCCCAGCTATCACGTAAATCAAAGCCCAAGGAAGCGCAGGTATTTTCTTGAGGGCTTACGGTTTTTATGCAAGGTTTCTTTTGCGTCATGTGCGCCGCAGATTTTTCTTCTACACATGTTCCGTGTGTGCGCACCATGCGGCATACATGACCGTGCTCATACATATGTACCACAAAATACCCAAGCTTTTCCGCATCATTACGCCCTGCTTCCGTGGCTTCAAAAGCAGGAGGTGTCTTTAGCATTTCACTATAATCTTGACGCACAAAGGCCGTGGAAGGCAAAAGATAATGATGTACAGCATCTTCTTGCAAATACCAAAAATTATGCACATGTCCGGCAAAAAGCCCTTCCACAGCATACGTATCTAAAAGTGCAAGCAAACGCGAGCGTGCAGGCTCTGCAATATTATCATAATGTTCCGGTTCATGGCGATCATACATAAAAGGTGGATAATGTGTGCAAAAGAACATTCTTTTATGCTCATGCTTTTGCAATTCTGCTTCCAACCAAGCCTCCTGCTCTGCTTCAAGAGCAAGGCCACTATTGCAAAGCTGTGAGTTAAAAACAATAAAACACACACCCTTATGACAAAAGGAAAAATAATCCTTTCCAAAAACTTCACGCCATAAACTTACATATTCATCAGTAATGGTGCCAGCAGGTGCCCAAGGCATGGGCTTATCCCCAATATCGTGATTGCCGGGAGTAAGGTACAAAGGCACACTAAGGTCTTTCACCTGAGCGTGAAAGCGCGCTGCAGCCTGCACATATAAATTCTTCACTGCCGGTACAGGATGAATAATATCTCCAAGATGCACCACAAAATCAACATCTTGCGTATTAATATCTTGCACCACATGGCGCATACGCAAATTGGCTAAAGTATTTACGGGAAAAGGTGAATTACAGTCCATCTCATCTTGATTCAAATGTGTATCTGCCACCACAGCGAAGGAAAAAAGTTTTTTTCCTAAATCTTGCGTTTTTTTCATAACGTGCACCTTAATGATACTATAAAGAGGAAGAACCTACTTAAAGTTTAGCCCTTCCTCTTTAAACATATGTTACTTATTGGGATACTTTGCCATGTATTCATCAAGGCCAGGTAAGTTGATTTCACGGAAATATTTCACAGCACCGGGATGTAAAGGAATGGTCATGGATTGCAATACATGGTCACGACTGGCTGAACCCCACCCTTTGTAGATGGCGGCGAGCTTATCCAAGTTTTCAATGGTAGCCTTGGTGATTTGATAAGCAATGTCTTCATCCATTTCAGCTAGAGCTACCATACTATAGCGCTGCGCCACGGTGGGTACAGGCTTATCCTGCTTAGGATAGGTATTGGCTGGAAGTTCGGAATAGTAATAATAAGGGTACTTTTTGGAAAGTTCTTCGGCCTTTTCTTTGCTTAAAGCAAACCATGTTAAATCACGAGATTGCGCTAAGTCCATGAGCGGTGCTAAAGGAGAAACACCAAACCACATATTCGCTTCCAATTGACCATTTTTCATTTTTTCCACAGCTTCGGGCAAGGTTTCGGAAAAAGCATCAAAGTCATCAAACTTCATGCCGCTTATACCAAGCAACTCTTGATTATCCACACGGGTGGAAGAACCGGCCACACCTACGCCAATGCGCTTGCCTTTGAGATCCTCAAAGCTTTTAATCTCAGAATCTGCCAAAGCGACACATTGACTATAAGCTACAGAAGTAGCAAAAAGTCCTAAAATAGGTAATTTAGCTTTATAGCGACCAGTACCATTATAAGCATCTTGTGCTTCTTTAGCAGAAGTTAAGGACATTTCAATGTCGCCCATGGCCATAAGATTCACATTATGTACTGCGCCATTGGTGGCTTCCACAGTCATGGCAATGTCGGGAGCTTCGGTGCGTAAAACTTCAGACAAAGCAGCACCCATGGTATACCACGCCATGCCCACAGGATTGGTGCCCATGGATACATAGGTTTTGGCCAAAGCACTTTGCGCGCCGAAAGTCAGGGTTAAAGCAAGAACAAGTGATTTAACTGCTATATGCATCTTTCTCATCTGGGAAACCTCCGCCCCTAAGGGCTGTTAAATATTATTACCAGTTTTTCTCACAATAATTTTATTTAAAGGCTTAGGCCACGCCTAAGCCCATAAAACTCTTATGCACCCGCATATGCAGCGGATTTATCCTTAAGCACGTACACATGCACACCTAAGACTACAGCTAATAAGGCAATACCTATAAGGCTACTCATTACCTCTGGGTGCAAGACAAGCACGGCGCCCACACCTACCAACAAGCGAATAAACGGATTGCACACGCGTACGAAATAGCCTGTCAACGCTACGCCCAAGGCGCATACACCTATGCAAGCCAAGCTAAATGCAATAACTATGGAGCTAAAGCTGCCTTCGCCCACAAGAGCTGGTTCATACACAAACATATAAGGAACAATAAAGGTGATGATGCCAATCCAGCAGGCCTTAAAGCCCGTTTCATTAGGCTTGGCACCAGAAATACCCGCGGCAGCAAAAGCAGCCAAAGCTACAGGAGGTGTAATGGCAGATACCACACCAAAGAAGAAGATAAACATATGGGCGGCTAACACGTTCACGCCAAGGCCTGTAAGAGCTGGACCAATAAGTGTAGCCAACAAAATATACGCTGGCGCTGTGGGTAAACCCATGCCTAAAATCAAAGAGGTAAGCATCGTTAAGATAAGCAATATGCTTAAAGAACCGCCAGAAGCTTCAATGAGCATGGTGGAAAACTTAATGGGTAAGCCTGTAAGCGTCACCGCCCCCACCACAATACCAGCACTGGCGCAAGCCGCCGTTACAGGCAAAATACCAAGGGCGCCGCTTTCCAAAGCATTATACACTCTTCTCGGTGTGAGACGTGTGGAAGGCTTGAGCCAAGATATGGCTACCATACCCACGATGGTCCAAAAACCTACATAAGTAGGAGAATATTCAAGGCTTAATAAAACTATTAATAAAACCAAAGGAATAAACATATGCGCGCGATTTTCTATTTTTACGCTAAGGTCTGTATCAGATTGTAAATTTTGGCGGCAAGCCTCCAAATGTACCACAATAAAAAGGCTACCATAGAATAAAACAGCAGGAATAATGGCACCAAGAGCAATATTACGATAAGTAATACCTGTCATATCCGCCATCAAGAAAGCCGCCGCACCCATGATAGGCGGTGCCAACTGCCCACCGGAAGAAGCCACAGCTTCCACAGCACCAGCAAAAACTCTACTATACCCTGCACGAATCATTAAAGGAATTGTTAAGTGTCCGGTGGTAACCACGTTGGCTACAGCACTACCGGAAACAGTACCCATAAGGCCGGAAGCCAACACAGCTGCCTTAGCAGGCCCACCGCGCATACGCCCTGTGAGAGCTTCGGAAAGGTCAATGAAGTACTTTGCCCCGCCGGATTGCTCTAAAAAGCTCCCAAATAAAATAAACAGAGCAATAATGGTGGCGCTCACACCCAAGGGCGTTCCCATGATGCCAGAATCAGACATAAACATTTGATAAGAAATACGGGTTAAATTATAACCACGATGCTCTAACATTCCCGGTAAATAAGGGCCAAAATATACGTATAAAATAGCCACAATGCCAATGCAAAATAAGGGAAAGCCCACGCCGCGACGCACAGCTTCTAAAAGCATTATAATGGTAACCCAACCAAGATAAATTTCAAAAGTGGTGGCCATACCGCCGCGCTCGGCAATTTCATTAAAATACAGTGAGAAATATGCCCCCGGTAACACAGCCAAGCAGGTCCAAATAATGTCAACAACATGCAAGTTTTCTGCGTTTTTTTGATTTTTAATGCCGGGAATGGTTAAAAACATAAGCACTAAAGCAAAAGACAAGTGTACACCGCGTTGAATTAAAGCTGTAAATGTGCCCATGCCACCTGTGTACAGATGAAATAAGGCCATGGATACAGCTATAAGAGAAACTAAAGGTGCCACCATGGAGCGCGGTACAGGGTATTGTAAACGCTCTATGAGGGTTAAATGAATGGGGTGTTGCTTTGAATACGGTGAACTTAACATAGGCTACCTACTTTCATTTTGTTAAAAAACACATTGCTCATGCTCTTCATGAGACAAACCATTACGACATAATTTGCATAATAGAAGGCATGAGAAAAAAAGTACAATAAGAAAAATTAATATGTCATATAAGGTGAAAAGGAGCTTTACAAAATTATTTTTCTTGCTGTACGCTCTCATATGCATGAAGCAAAAAAACCTTACATACTGTAAAAACCTTAACACCACTGGAGGATGTATGCCTTTTGTCAACATTAAAGTAACCGGCGGCGATCAAGCTCCTTCTGAAGCGCAAAAAGAACAAATTATAAAAGAAACCACGGATATGCTGGTGCGTATACTAGGGAAAAACCCCAATAATACTATGGTTGTTATTGAAGAAGTGCCCACCACAAGTTGGGGTGTTGGCGGAGAAACTGTAGCTAATAGACTCAAAAAACAAGGATAAGAACCACCCTACACATGATACTGTGTAGGTATCTTATCATGGCTAATGCTAAAAAGAACAAAGCTACAAAAATGAAAAGGTGTATCGCCTAAGTACTCATTTATGGCGACCTACTTAGTAAAAGCTCTAGATTGATTTTATATTTATGCATACGCTATATGAAAAAAACATAACATTTCAAATAAATAGCTACATAAATATTTTTTTCATAAAAAAGCTTGACTCTGAAGGCCTAATACCATAGAACTTCTCTTGCGCTGAGTGGCGTAACACACTCCCCGGTGGCTCAATCGGCAGAGCGGGTGACTGTTAATCACTAGGTTGGCGGTTCAAGTCCGTCCCGGGGAGCCAGTAAGTTCAAGGGTTTAGAGCAAAATGCTTTAAACCCTTTTTCTTTTGGGGATTCTTCACCAAAGATAGGGCCAACAAAATGGCACTTCCTCAGCGAATTTTGAAGGAGCGCCATTTTGAGGTGCATATATTGAGCATTTACGTAGTTATTTCTAAAAGCATTACCGTGCTATTAAGCCCAAGTGTACGTGAGTACTCAAGTTTTTTAGCTATTTTCTTCATGACGGTAATGTTATCCAATACCAAATTATCATCATCTTTGGCAGAAAACATATCTAAGGCTTTGCCATCGTCGCGCAGGCTTAATAAAATGTTTTTTTCATCAATGCGGCACAGCACATCTATTGTTAAATTTTGCTGATTTTTATTATATTGACTAATATTTACAGCGGCTTCTTCTGCAAGTAAGCCAAGAAAAGTGGCGTTCTTTGCTGAGAGGTTATGTTCTTTCCCAAAGGCAATTAAGCCTTGAGATAAGGCTACAGCTTCTTCACTACCGCTATTTATGCTTACATCATATACCTTTTCATTTTGCGCCGGTTTTTCTTCTAAAATCCAGTTAGCGTAGCGCGCCTTATTGGTATACCAAACCCATGTACATACTGCCACGGCAAGCAGTAAGGTCAATGTTTCGGCAAGTACATAGGCCCACCACACCCCTTCAATACCATAGCTATTGGAAAGCAGATATGCCAAGGGTAAGAGCAGTACAAACCCACGCAAAAGCGAGATGAAAACCGCTATCTTTGGATGTTTCATCACCTGCAAATAGTACATAAACGTGCAAGAAATACCCACACCCACGAGGCTTAAGGCAAAGATACGCAAGGCCGCAATGCCCATGCTTACAGTGCTAGGCTCTACCACATTAAACACGCGTAAAATAGCCACAGGAAACAGCTCAAGTAGCAATGCGGAAGCTACACAACAGATAATAACCACAAGCATGGTGCGCAAAAAAACAAAGCGTGTGCCCTTCCAATCTTTTTCGCCGTAAAGTAAGCCCAGCAAAGGTACCATGGTATCAGATGCGCCTGTAATAAACATGGAGATAAGCGCAATGGAAAAATTACACACGGTAAACACAGCCATGGCATTTGCTCCGCCTAAGGCAAGCACAATTTGGTTAATAAATAATATATTTAACGAGAGCAAAAGCGTGGTGACGCTTATGGCTGACCCGTAACTAAAAATCTCCCCCAATAGAGCAAGCCTTTGCTTGGTTAGGGAGATTATCTTTAACGTACGCTCTTTGGAAAACCAATAGCGCAGTATCCAAATACACCCCACAGTATAGCCCGTAACTGTAGCCAATGCCGCACCAGCTATGCCCATGTTGAAGAAGGAAATATACACAAAATCCATACCAAGATTAATCACATTTGCCACAATGAGCATTTGCGCAGAAAGTTGCGGACGACCATCTGCGCGTATTAAAAAGCTCATGCCGGGTACAAGCACCATGAGCGGCGCCCCTAACAAAAGTACGTGCACATATTCCTTGGTATAGGTAAACAACGTTTCATTATTACAAATTACGCCTGTTAATGCATCAATATAAAATATGCCCACGCCTATGAAAAAAAGAGAAACAAAGAACATACCGCCAAGGCTTAGAGTAAATGCGGTATGGGCTTTATTTTTATCGCGCTCTCCTTTGGCAACAGACACCAACGTTGCCCCGCCTGCAGCAAAAAGCATGAACACAATTTGTAAGAACATAACAATGGGCTCTGCCACATTGACAGCAGCCATGGCGTCGGCCCCCATGGTTTGCCCCACAATAATGCCATCTACAATACAAGCAATCATCATGGACATACCGCTAAGCGTGGTAGGAATAAGGTATTCCTTAAACTTTTTTTCTAGCAAATGTCCATTTCGCTTAAATGTTTTTGATTGCATTATTTACCCTCATCAAAAAAGCCCAATGTGGAAAGCGCCTGTAAAAATTGATGAATGTAGCTTGTTGAGGTGTTTGGCCACGCAAAACCCATGCGATAGAGCACTTGGCTTGTGTACGCATTATCCACTGCAATGGCCTCAGCATTGGCATATTCGCCATATTGTTCATAGGCAAGCAGCGTGGTTAATTTTTGAGCTTTTTCACTATCCCCCTTGGCATCAGTAAGCTTATTTTGGAATTCGTCATCTTCTGCAAGTTCAATATTCATATGAAGATGACGCATAGTTAAGATAACATCCCCAAGGAATACACTGTGATTGTTAAAAGGATGGAAAACACAACAGGTTGCTGGCGTTTGTGCAAGTAATAACACCGCCTTGGCTGTGCTATCTATGGGAGAGAATTCTATTTGCGTTTGCATGGCGCTCAGCGGAAAGGCTCCCACAGCATTATAGGCGCGTAAACGACCAGCTGAAGCATTGGTAGTGAAATTGATTTGAAACTCCCCATCACTTTCACGCGCGGCTAAATTTCCCACACGCATGATTTTAGCATCTAATCCTTCTTGCATGGCTTCAAATATCACACGCTCAGCCATAAATTTACTATACACATATTGGTTACTCACATCTTGACCAAAAAAGAAGGTATCTTCTGTGAGCTTTTGTGAAGGAGCTGGAACGTCATTTATGCGGTCACCGGCTACACTTACCGTGGAAATGTGGATAAAGCGTATACCGCGCGGCTTACAAAAAGACGCCATCATCTTAACGCTACCCACATTTACATCTTCTATTTCACTGTCCTTGGCAA
>CAYJNA010000097.1:0-8854 GCA_964371225.1 uncultured Desulfovibrionaceae bacterium | reverse complement strand
CACCATTGATAACATCTATCGTTTACAAAAAGAATGCATGCAGCCCATTACAGAATTTGTTTGGAAAATTAAAAAAGAGCAGAAAACCATTTGCTAATGTCATAAAAAAAGCCCACTGCGTCATGGCGGTGGGCTTTTACATCCAAGCGTGTTTATTACAAAGTTATTAACTTATCATTACCTTTGATAATGTGCGTAAATTGCTCACCTACATACAGCACTTCCACGCCCTCAAGAGCTTCGAGGGCAGCCACTTTATCCAATCTTTCTGCACAAGCGCGACAAGCCGAAACAGTGCCGCCTTCTGCCTGAAATTCTTGTAAAAGCTTTTGCATATGTGCATCTTCGCATAAAAGCTTTGCGGTGGAACCCCATACAATAATATGCACATCCTCCCACCATCCCTTACGTAGCGCATTGGTAGCGTACATAAAAACCATAAGTTCTGCCGTGACAGGGTTATCATTGAGCCATAAAATGTGTAATGTTTGCGACATAAAATATCCTTATTGTTTGTTCTCAAGATACATGTTTATAAAAATACAAAAACATCTTCACTACACTTTTAAAAGGTATTTCTCCCTAAGAATAATTTTTCATCATAGATTTCACTTAGTCGACTACTTAGCAAAGCCCCAAGATTGGCGCCATTGCAACACTTGCGCTTGCGCCTGTTTGCGCTCTTGCTCTGTTACTTTTTCTGCCAAAGTTTCCACATAGGAGCGAGCCGCCATGTCTTCATGCTGCGCAGCCAATAAAATATACGCATAGCCTAGCGCCGCGTCCTTTTTTACGCCCTCACCATGTATGTACATATAGCCAAGCAGGGTACGTCCCATATTACTCCCTAAAGCTACAGCACGCTCTGCCCACTCCACCGCTTGCTGCACATCCTTTTCCGTGCCGGCACCAGTGAAATACAATTGACTTAGTAAAGCCATACCTTCAGCATCACCACCTTGTGCTGCTTTTTGCGCAAAGGTAAAAGCTTGCTCTAGGTCTTGCTCTGTTCCTTTTCCTTCGTAAAAAATCCACGCCACCACAGTGTTGGCTAAAGGAATATTATATTCTAAAATGGCTTCTACCAATTCCATGGCATTGTTCACACTTTCATCTGTTATGTCTTGATTTTGCGCTTTCACAAGATAGAAATAGGCCAGCATGGCCAATGCCTTAGGGTCTTGTACTTTCAGTGCAGGAGCAAGAGCCATCAGTGCGGCTTTTGGATCACGCTCAATGCCATAAATTTCCCCAAAGTAGAGATAATGTGCCAAGAGGCTGGCATGCTGCACATCTTTTTCTGCAGCCTTTTGTAGCCATTGCAATCCGCTCTGGGTATTTTTATGCTCAGAATCTTTCAGTTCAATGCGTCCCAAATGCACCATGGCAGAAACATCGCCCTGTTTTGCAGCTTTTTCTAGCCAAAAAACACCTATTTCTTCATCTTTTGGCATTTCTTTTCCACAAAAGGATGCATATCCCCAGGAGCTTTGCGCTGAAACATCCCCTTGCACAGCTTGAGCATGTGTTTCTTGCAACAGGGGAGAGAGCTGCGGCACAGGTGCATACGCTCTTACCTCTATGTCTTCTGTCTGCGCCATAATGCAAGCAGGTTGCCATAAACCAAGAGTGAACACACATACAGTCCACAACACATATTTACTATACATACACCCTCCGCGCTTAAAATTTTTACTAGTATATATTCACAAATTTTCTACTTCATAAAGAAAATAACATGAACTTTTTAACAGTACAATTCATTAATAGTATAAGATTCTTTTTATTTTGTATCTGCATTGCTTCGTAAATCAAATATGGTCACAGAATTTAACAGTGCTGCAAACAAAACAGCAAAAAAAAAGCCCGTAAAAATACGAGCTTCACAATACATGCTTATGCTAGAATTATCCTTTAGGAGCGCGCCCTTGTATGAGCTTATACGCACCACGCACCATTCTATAAATATACCAAAGAGAAAACAAGATGAGTAATGCAATCATAATCATAATGTGCATAAAAAGCGCATTAATATTGGGGATAGCCATGATGGCTTCCCAATCTTTTGCTGCTTCAACAGCTTCTACAAGTGCCAGATCAAAACCTATAAGGTACAGACCACCTAAAATAATTCCTATGGCAAAAAGAATATTTATCCACACTGTACGTGAAATCCATTTGCAATGGGCATACACAGCTGTGGCTCCTTCTTTTTTCGCTACCATGCCGGAAATAATAGCTCCCACCAAAGCTATAAGCGCGGAAAAACCCAGTACAAAAGAAAGCAGTCCTGCGGCATAATAAAAAAGTAACATTCCATTGCTCGTTAATAGAGTTCTACCACCTAATGATTGTGACATACTTTTCTCCTTAAAAATTTAAAAAATATCGCGTATGAAAACCTCTGACACATTTAGCTGGCAATGGCACTAACAGTATTTTTACATATTTTCCAGTACGCATTGTTGCAAAAACAAAAAAAGCCCGTACCTTTAAGGACACGGGCTTTTAAAATTTCTCAACAATCCTAGCTTCCGTTAAGTTCCATACGGAATTTACGAGAAAGGCGGAAAACCACAACTTTGCGTGGAGCAAGAGTGATGGTTTCGTCAGTTTGAGGATTACGCCCTTTACGTGCGTTTTTGTCATAGGCTTCAAATTTACCAAAGCCGCTGATGAGCAATGCATCATCTTTTTTGATGGCGCGCTTCATGATGTCTAAAAGTTTTTCCACAACAACTTTTACGTCAGCGCGATTTTTATCACTCTTTTCATAAATGGCTTCTACAATTTCAGCCTTTGTCAATGTCTTCCCCATACTATCCTCCAAATAAATATGCTTCATCCAAGCATTGTTGCTTAATCTATACTGTAAGGCCAAGGCCTGAAAGTACTTTTAGCGTTTTTTCACTTTTTTGTAAACTAAGTACTCACCTACACATCCCTAAAAGGAGCCATAGGCCACTTGCTTTTTTCCTCTTTGTCATGCATGTACTGCCCTTGAGGCATATGGCATGTCACTTAATGAGAGTGTATAAAGAAAAAGCAATCTCTTCTCTGCCCTATACTCTGCATCCCCCTTGTATGCAAGGTTTTTTTGCGCTTTACAGGTATTTTTTTCAAATAAAAAAATAAAAAAACATATTTATTCAACGATTTACATTAATTTCTTTATATACTAAGCAGCTATGCACATCTCACCATACACACTCCCTTGGCCGCAAAAAAAGGCCACAAAGCATGCCATCTACCCTATATTCATACCTTTTGCCGGTTGTGCGCAGCGTTGTATCTTCTGTGCGCAACACTTACAAAGTGGGCGTGGCATGTGTTTGGACAGCCCCACCACACAAAGCGTTTTGACAGAAGCGGCACATCATCTTGCCCAGCGTCAAAAGCAAGGAAAGGCACCCATGGAATTGGCTTTTTATGGGGGAACCTTTACCGCATTGCCCGAGGCAGATTTTACAGCTTGTCTTAATTTTACACTGCACCAACAGCAGCTTGGCCACGCATTAGGAGCACGCTGTTCCACACGCCCCGATGCCCTAAACCCGGCAAGGCTTGATGCTTTACAACAAACAGGCTTTCACACCGTGGAACTTGGCATACAAAGTTTCCATGACCCAGCCTTACTTCAAGCCCAACGACATTATAATGGATGCACCGCCTTGGAAGCATGTACCACCATAAAAGCACGAGGTTTTTCACTGGGTGTACAACTTATGCCGGGCATGCCCGGTCTGACACCTGAGTCTTTTTTACACGATACACAATTAGCTCTAAATCATGGTGCTGATTTTTTACGCATGTACCCTTGTCAGGTTATAGCCGGTACGGAACTGGAAGATATGTGGCGCCAAGGGCATTACATTCCTTGGACTTTAGAACAAACCATAGAAAGCCTCAGTGTGGGCTGGCTCCAAGCACATTTAGCTGAGGTGCCGGTCATTCGCATGGGACTTGCCCCAGAGGCCAGTCTCGAAAGACACCTTTTAGCCGGCCCGCGTCACGCTGCCTTGGGAAATTTAGTACAAGGCTATGCCCTTTATTCTTACATTGCCGCGCAATTGCAAAGCCTTAGCCAGCACGATGCCTTAAACACACGTCCCACTCTTAGCCAAGCCATCTTTCCCAAAGCTTGCCAAGGGTATTTTTGGGGGCATGAACATAGCCTTGCGCCTCAGTGGTTTCAGCTGGGTTTAGATAAAGCCAATGTGCGTTGGCATAATGTTTACGACATTATATTATTTCTTTAAAGTTGCACATTTGCCACACTTTTTTTTACTTCTAAACTACTTGCTTTTTTCAGACGTTCATGTATACATTTGCGTGCCTATATTTTGAAGAGCTAGCACATCATCAATAAAACTTGTGAAATATTTTGCTTTTGCTATGTACAACGTGGCAAAAGTACATATATGCTTTTTGTGTAATTAAGGGCAAATAATGAGGTAAGTATAATGCAGAAACTTCACCAAGTAGACTTTGGCAAGGAAATTGCCGAGTTGGAGGAAGAATGCGGGCAAAAGGTAGCAACATGTTACCAATGTGGCAACTGTACGGCGGGCTGTCCGGCGTCATTTGTCTACGATATGCAGCCGCATCAAATTTTACGTCACTTGCAATTGGGCAACCTTGACCGTGTGCTCAAGTCCAAATCCATTGCCATGTGTCTTTCCTGTTCTACCTGTTCGCAACGATGTCCTAACAACATCGACATCGCCGCCATCATGGAACATCTTCGTCATAAAGCACGCCATGAAGGCACTTTCGCTGTGCCCAAGGTAAACGCTTTTTGGCAATCTTTCTTAGATACAGTGCGCTTTTGTGGCCGCACCTACGAAATGGGTGTTATGGCTCTCTATATGATGCGCTCCGGCCGTATGTGGACCGATGTGGACTTAGCCCCCACCGCCCTTCGCAAAAGCAAACTGCCCTTTAAGCCACACGGCATCAAAGGCGCAGAATCTGTAAGCCGTATTCTCAAACGCTATGAACAACGCTGCCGTGAGGAGGGCAAAAAAGCATGAAAATTGCCTACTACCCAGGGTGCTCGGCCGTAGGTACCTCTGCAGACTATGAAAAGTCCACACGTGCCGTGTGTTATGATCTTGGTCTGTCTCTTGTGGACCTTGAAGATTGGAACTGCTGCGGCTCTACCCCCGCACACGCTGTAAGCACAGAACTTTCCGCCGCTCTTTGCGCACGCAACCTTGACATTGCGCACAGTGCCGGTGCTGAACAAGTGGTCACGGGCTGTCCTTCGTGTCTTTCCAACTTACGCCATGCTGCGCACCGTATGGAAGACACAAACTTTCGCGAAAGTGTGAATGGTCTTTTAGACGCACCTGTGGCAGAAAAGCTTCCCGAAGCAACTTCTGTTATGCAGAACCTTGTGGCCACTTTTGGCATAGAAGCCATTGCCAAGCGCGCTGCTAAAAAATTTAGCGGCATTCGCCTTGCGCCCTACTACGGCTGTCTTATGAGCCGTCCTGCAGAAATTATGAATTTCGAAAGCCCAGAAAACCCACAGCTTATGGAAAACATCCTCAAAGCTTGCGGTGCTGACGTTATTGACTTTCCCTTAAAGACAAACTGTTGTGGCGCCGCTTATGGTATTCCAGAGCGTCAAATGACAGCCAAACTTTCCGGAAAAATTCTGCAAGTAGCACAAAACATGCAAGCAGACGCCATTGTGGTAGCTTGCCCCTTGTGCCAAATGAACCTTGACTTGCGCCAAGGCCAAGCCGCCAAAGCCATGGACGCCAAGTTTGATATTCCTGTGCTGTACTTCACCCAAGTGATGGGTCTTGCTTTTGGCCACAAGCCAGAAGACTTAGGCTTTGACAAATTGTGTGTAAGTCCTGCCGCCCTCTTAGAAAAATTATCAGCTAGTGCTGAGGTGAAATCATGAGAATAGGCGTATTTATCTGTCACTGCGGCAGTAACATTGCCGGTACGGTGAAATGTAGCGAAGTGGCCGAAGCTGCACGCGCTTTCCCCGATGTTGTTCACGCTGTGGACATCATGTATGCCTGCGCAGAGCCCGGCCAAAAAGCCATTGAAGATGCCATTGCCGAATACAAGCTTGATGGCGTAGTTGTGGGTTCCTGTTCACCACGCATGCACGAGCCTACCTTCCGCCGCACGGTGGAACGCGCCGGCATGAACCGCTATATGTTTGAAATGGCTAACTTGCGTGAGCACGTTTCTTGGATTGGTAAAGACATGAATGCCAATACCAATAAAGCTCAAGAACTTGTGCGCATGGCTGTGGAAAAATTGCGTCGCAATACCCCACTTACCGCTCAGTCCTTTGCCATTAACAAGCGTGTTCTTGTTATAGGTGGTGGTGTGGCCGGTATTCAGGCAGCCCTTGACTGTGCCGACGGTGGCACAGAAGTTGTTATGGTCGAACGTGAAGCCACCATCGGTGGTAAAATGGCCAAAATTGACAAAACCTTCCCTACCGTTGACTGTTCCGCCTGTATTCTTGGTCCTAAGATGGTGGACGTGGCACAACACTCCAAAATTACCTTGTACGCATACTCCGAAGTGGAAGAAATTTCCGGTTACGTGGGTAACTTCTCTGTACGCATCCGTAAAAAAGCGGCCTATGTGGATTGGGAAAAATGTACAGGTTGCGGCGCTTGTCTTGAAAAGTGCCCTGTAAAAACCGAAGATAGCTTCAATGAAGGCGTAGGTTTAGCCGGTGCTATTACCATCGCATTCCCGCAAGCTATTCCTAAAAAAGCTGTTATTGATGGCGAAAAGTGCTTCAAAATCCTTAAGGGCAAATGCGGCGTTTGTGCCAAAAAATGTCCCACCGGCGCCATTAATTACGTGCAAGAAGACGAAGTGGTCACCGAAGAAGTGGGTTGCGTAGTAGCTGCCACCGGTTATGAGCTCATGGACTGGACAGTATATGAACAATACGGTGCAGGTCGCTACCCAGACGTTATCACCAGCTTACAATATGAGCGCATGATGAACGCCTCAGGCCCCACACATGGTCATATTCAACGCCCCTCCGACGGTAAAGAGCCCAAGAGCGTGGTCTTTATCCAATGTGTAGGCTCTCGTGATAAGTCCATCGACAGACCTTACTGCTCCGGTTTCTGCTGCATGTATACAGCAAAACAAGCTATTTTAACCAAGGATCACATCCCTGATTCTCAATCTCACATCTTCTACATGGACATTCGTTCCCCAGGTAAGATGTATGATGAGTTTACCCGTAGAACCACAGAGCAATACGGCGCCAATTATATTCGCGGCCGTGTGTCCTCCATTTACCCCAACGGTAAAGGCCAGCTCGTTGTTTGCGGTGCGGACACTCTCCTTGGCGAACAAGTGGAAATTTTAGCAGATCTTGTGGTATTAGCCGTAGGTATTGAAGCCTCACACGGTGCTCCACACCTTGCTGAAATGATGCGTATTTCTTACGACAAGTTTGGCTTCTTCATGGAAAGCCATCCAAAGCTTAAGCCTGTGGAAACCAACACTGCCGGTGTATACCTTGCCGGTGCCTGTCAAGGCCCCAAGGACATTCCCGCATCTGTGGCACAAGGTTCTGCAGCAGCAGCCAAAGTATTGGCCTTGTTTGCTAAAGATATGCTCGAAAACGACCCACAAATTGCCAGCGTACAAGTGCAACGCTGCGTAGGTTGTGGTAAATGTGTACGCGTTTGTCCTTTCGGGGCCATTCGTGAAGCAAGTATTCGCGGTGAAGCTAAAGTTGAAGTGCTTGCCACTGTGTGTCAGGGCTGCGGTCTTTGTACTGCCACCTGTCCACAAGGCGCCATTCAGCTTTCACACGCGACAGATAATCAAATTCTGGCGGAGGTGCATGCGCTATGTCGCAAGTAAATAATGAGCTGAGAATTGTCGGCTTTCTCTGTAACTGGTGCTCTTACGGTGGTGCTGATACCGCCGGCGTAGCTCGTGCTACGCAACCTACAGACTTGCGGATTATTCGCCTCCCTTGTTCCGGTCGTGTGGATCCGCTCTTCGTCATGCGCGCGCTCATTGACGGCGCTGACGGTGTGCTTGTTTCCGGCTGTCACCCTCGTGACTGTCACTATAGCACAGGTAACTTCTACGCCCGTCGCCGCCTTGAAATGCTTAAGCATTTCTTGCCCATTCTCGGCATTGATCCAGGCCGTTTTGAGTACACTTGGGTTTCTGCTTCTGAAGGTGCTAAGTGGCAATTGGTTGTTACCAAGTTTACAGAACAAGTACACAAGCTTGGACCTGCTCCGCGCATTGAAAATGCCGAAGCTCTCTTAAAAGTAGCTGAAACTGCCATGCAACCCTTGCGCCCCTTGGGTACAGGCGTTGCTGGTAACGGTGCTTTAGAAGAACTAAAAACAGCCATTAAAGCTAAGCTTGGTGAACTTGATACCGTTATTGGTTGGAAACAAGGCCACGATGCTGCCCACGCTGCGCCGCACTTCATGTATGAAGAAGCCGATGTGGACGCCCTCACTTGGGGTGCTTTCAACGTACACAACCTTGCCACCTACCTTCCTTCTTGGAAGGGCAAAAAAGTAGGTATCGTTGTGAAGGGCTGTGACTCACGTTCCATCGTAGAGCTTTTACAAGAAAACCTCATCAACAAAGATGATGTTCATGTATTTGCCATGCCTTGCGAAGGCACCCTTGATATGCAACGTGTGGACGAAGCCCTTGGTCGCTACAACAATATTGACAGCGTAAGCACCACTGCTGATGCTGTGAGCATTGTGGCTGATGGCAAAGAGCATAAGTTTACCATGCAAGACTTTGCCCAAGGCAAGTGCTACGGTTGTACTACCCCTGCGGCAGTCATGGCCGATGCGCGTTTTGGCGG
>CAYJNA010000096.1:0-8910 GCA_964371225.1 uncultured Desulfovibrionaceae bacterium | reverse complement strand
AAAGCATTTCATATGTCTAAACTTTGCCAGAAAACGTATTTCATACGTTTATTTCCGGCAAAATTTATTAAGCTTTTTAAGCTATAAATCCTATTTTTACTGATATTTAAGTAGTTTTTCAGTGTCGACTAATTTATACTTATCTGTAACGAATAAGGCATTATTTTTTTATACAGCCACAGCCTGACCATTTTTGAAAGTGAATTTTGCATTCCTGTCTTTAACACGACTATCACAAGCGCAAGACTTACACGCACCGGCACACTTGCAGGGGCTGTCCTTCATAAACAACACACGACTGCCGTGATGCCCCAGCTTCACACCTTGCTCACCTTTAAAAATAACTTGGCGTGGAGGTATATTTTCAAGGCATTGCTTAAAAGCAGCACGTTCTTTATCACTGGCCACATGCAATGTGCGCACATCTATAAACAAACGTAAATCTTGCGCAAAATGTGCAGAGAGTAAACGCGTAAAAGAAACCATATCATTGTGTTCAAAGTTACCAGAAAGCTTTACATGTACGCCAGTAATACTTTTACGCACCGCATAATGAAAATTTTGTGTAGAATTTTGCATGAGACACCTCGTGTGTGGGTTATAAACGTTGTGAAAAAGAAATATCTTTTTTGAAATTAAATGTCAAGTTCATTGCTAAAATTTTTCCAGTACTTTTCTATCTTGCATTTTAGGTCTTATAAAAGTAAGATTTCGCACGCAAAAAAATGTAATTTTTCTACAATACCCCTCTATTACACCTTTATTTAACAAATACGTAAATTATGAATCAAGAAAATACAGCTCACGCTCAAGAAAGAATACAAGAACTTGTGTCTCTTTTAGAAGAGCATAATTATAAATACCACACCCTTGACGCGCCAAGCATTAGCGATGCAGAATATGACAAGCTTTTCAAAGAACTGGAAGCATTGGAAAAAGAGCATCCGCAATTACGCCTTGCTCACTCACCCACGGCGCGTGCTGGCGGTGCCGTGCTGGCGTGGTTAGAAAAGCAAAAGCACAGCCTCACCATGTACGGCCTTGATAATGTTTTTAATGCAGAGGAATGGCAGGACTGGTGTACACGCATGCACAGAGCCTTACCAGAAGCCGCCCCATCAGCTTTGGATGTTTTTTGGTGTGACCCTAAACTAGATGGGTTAGCCATGGAGCTTATTTATGAAGAGGGGCAGCTGGTAACAGCGCTCACCCGTGGTGACGGTGACATAGGTGAAGTAGTCACCGAGCAAGTGCGCACCATCAAAAATGTGCCTTTGCGCCTTAAAGCCCATGCGGATTTTCCCCTACCTCCACGTGTAGAAGTACGCGGAGAAGTAGTTATGTATAAGGCTGATTTTTTAAAACTCAACGCTGTGCAAGAAGAAAGCGGCGCCAAAATTTTTGCCAATCCGCGCAATGCCGCTGCAGGGTCAGTACGCCAATTAGATAGTAGCATAAGCGCAAAGCGCCCTCTGCGATTTTTTGCTTATGGGGCGGGTCTGATAACATGGGGCAATATTAGCCCCTGGCAAGAGCATAGCCAACTCATACAAGCTTTACAAAAATGGGGATTTTCCACCCCGCCGGAAGGAAAGCTCTGCCACAACAGTGCTGCAGTGCTCAGCATGACTGAAGCCATTCGAGAGCAGAGAGCTTCCTATGCCATGGATATTGACGGCGCTGTGGTGAAGGTAAATAGCCTTGAAGCCCAAGAAGCTCTGGGTTTTACCGCAAGAGCGCCGCGTTTTGCCGTGGCTTTTAAATTTCCTCCAGAGCAAGTACAAACCAAATTGCTTGGCATAGAGATACAAGTGGGGCGTACAGGCGTTCTCACACCTGTGGCAGTGCTCGAACCTGCCAATGTGGGGGGTGTCATAGTGAGCCGTGCCACCTTACATAATGAAGATGAAATACAGGCCAAAGATGTGCGCGTGGGCGACACTGTCTATATTCAACGTGCAGGAGATGTTATCCCCGAAGTGGTGGGCCCTGTGCTGACATTACGTCCGAAAGAAAGCCAACCCTATGCTTTTCCGCATGTGTGCCCCATGTGTCAAGAAAATGCCACCCGTGAAGCAGGTCAAGCCGCATGGCGCTGTAATAATAGCTCCTGCCCGGCAGTGCTCTTACAAAGCATCAAGCATTTTGTGAGCAAGGGCGGCCTTGATGTTCAAGGCATTGGGCAAAAGTGGATTGAGCAATTAGTAAAAAAAGGACTTGTAAAAAGCCCTGCAGATCTTTTTACATTACAAGAAGATATATTGCTCAAATTTGACCGCATGGGCGAAGTTCTGGCAGAAAAATTTGTGGCGGCCTTTGCACAAGCCAAGGAAAAAGCCACCTTAGCTAAACTTATTCATGCATTAGGCATACGTCATATAGGGGCGCAAACAGCAAAGCTACTAGCAAAGCACTATACATCCATGGATGCTTTAGCTAAAGCCACACCGGAAGAATGGATGCAATTACCGGACATTGGCCCAGAAATGGCCAATTCCTTAGAAAAATATTTTCAAAGTGAAAGTAATAAAGAACTTCTGGCACGCTTTAAGGCTCTTGGGCTAGACCCGCAAAACACTGTTACGCACACAACAGAAAAAGCCACGGCCTCTCCCCTCTTGGGTAAGAAAATTCTGTTCACCGGTACGCTTAGTATGGCGCGCCATGAAGCCAGTGCTCAGGCAGAAGAAGCAGGGGCTGAAATACTTGGTAGCGTAAGTAAAAAACTAGATTACCTTGTGGCAGGAGAAAATGCCGGTTCCAAGCTTGAAAAAGCTCAGAAACTGGGTATTACTATCTTGAGCGAAGACGCGTTTTTAGCCTTATGTACACGTCAAGAAGGGGCTGAAACGCCCTCTACTGCTGTACAGCCCGTAGAAGAAAGCACGGTAACAAATGCAGCCGTACATACCAGCGTAAAAAAGCCAAGTAATGAACAAGGAAGCCTTTTTTAACTTCGTATGAGCATTTCCTTGTACTAATAATCCCGAAATTACAACATAGTAACATATAAAGGACACAGCATGACAACACCTATTATTATTACCGGCGCGTGCGGACGCATGGGTAAAACCCTTGTGGAGCTTGTACACAATGACCCTCAATGTGAACTAGTGGGTCTTTTAGAGCATAAAGATTACGCTCATCTTGACGCACAGCATCCCTGCCCTGTGTCCACCTCAGCCGATGCCTTGTTACAAGCCCACCCCACAGCGGCCATCATTGACTTTACAGCGCCGGAAGCCACCTTGGCTTTAGCAGAAGTGGCAGCAAAATATGGTAATCCTGTGGTCATAGGCACCACCGGCCTCAACGAAGCACAAAAAAATCAGCTCGACACCAGCGCTCAAAAAACACCTATTTTTTGGGCACCCAATATGAGCATTGGCGTCAATGTGCTGCTCAAGGTGCTTCCGCAATTGGTACAAATGTTGGGCGAAGATTATGACATGGAAATGGTGGAATTGCACCATAATAAGAAAAAGGATTCTCCCAGTGGCACAGCGTTAAAGTTAGCCGAATGCCTTGCCGAAGCACGTCAATGGGCTTTGGATGAAGTGGCTTGCTATCATCGTGAAGGTATTATTGGAGAACGCCCCAAGAAAGAAATGGGCATCCAAACCATACGCGGCGGCGATGTGGTGGGTGTGCATACCATGTACTTCATGGGCCCCGGTGAACGCATTGAAGTGACACACCAAGCGCATTCTCGTGAAACCTTTGCCCAAGGTGCTGTGCGTGCAGCCAAGTGGCTTGCAAAGCAACCTGCAGGCAAGGTCTATACCATGCAAGATATTTTCTAGAATTTCTCTTGAAAATGCTTTTTCTTTTGTATAGTATGTCTGAAGATTATTGTGTTTTATGAGCGTGCGCTCTACAAGTGTTTTATAACCTTGTACTTATTATAAATAACGATTTAGTGCATGAAGCCCCTTTGGGCATACTATATGAGGTAAACTATGCCACAAGTAGCAGCTCGCATTAGTAGCGATCAGGAACGCTGGCTGAAAGATTATTTTCGTACCAAAAGCGCCGGAGCAGAATTTATTTTGCCTTGGGCTGTGGATACTTTTTTTAGAGCCATTGCTAGCATAAAGAATACCTTCACACCGTCTGAGCTTAAGACCATTGTAGAAGCGCATAAAGATTTAAAGCTTTTACCAGACCATACCCGCTTATCGTATTTGCACTTACGCGTTATGGACGCTTGTGATGTGGGTAATGCTCACCTCAAACACGGCGCTGGCAAGGCTCCGTTAGAAGCAAAAATAAAACGCCTTGATGATACGCAAGCCACAGCCCTCATGGTATGGGCTTCGGCTTTTTGGGTGAGTAAAAACTGCTCTACCGAATGCTTAGACGAATATATAAAAGCGTATTAATCTATTTTACATACACGTACAAGGCGGGGTGATTTTCACTCCGCTTTTTTTATGAAGGTCAGTATGCCAAATACAAGCTCTCACACTGATATGTTGCACGCCCCTGTGCTCAGCATGTTTTTCCGCTATAGTCTTCCATGGACATTTTCCTTTTTACTCATTTCCTCTGCCGGTATAGTAGATGGCATTTTCATCGGCCTCTACGTGGGAGAATTGGCTTTAGCCTCACTTAATATTATTTGGCCTATATTTTCCTTAGTTATAGGGGTAGCTATTGCTTTAGCTTCGGGAGGCGGGGTGCGGTGTGCGGCCTATCTAGGGCGAGGAAACACCTCTGCAGCCAAGGCAATTTATACAAAAATAGTGTTCGCAGGTCTTGCATTTAGCCTCATTTGCGCTTGTGCTTTATTGCTATTTGCCACAGAAATATCACAATTTTTGGGCGCGGATGCGACGCTCTTACCCAATACAGTACTCTATCTTAAGACCATTACCTTCTTTTTCCCGCCCATGATTATGGCCTACATAGTTTCCTATTTTTTGCGCATAGATGAACGCCCCAACCTTGCCTCTGCCGGCTTTATTTTAGCCGCCTTGGTGAATATTGTGCTGGATTATCTTTTTGTGGCGCATTTTGCATGGGGTATTGTGGGCGCAGCCTTAGCCACGGGCATAAGTAATACCTCGGTTATCATCTTTTATTTCTTTGGATATTGGCGTGGAAAAAAACCACGTAAGCTTGCCTTTACACGCCAAGTGGGCGCTTGGTTTGAGGTTATTCAAAGTCTGTGGAACGGCATTTCAGAAATGATTAACGAGGCCTCCACAGGCATTGTCATCATCCTCATTAATATTACTATTATGCGCCTTGAAGGCCCCTATGGGGTGGCGGCCTTTACCATTATTTCTTATATAAATTGGTTTTGTCTCATGCTCGCCTATGGCTTTAGCGATTCCTTAAGCCCTTTGGTAAGTGCCAATAATGCGTGTAAATTACATAGACGCACACGCTCTTTACTTGCCGGCGCCGCCATTCCCGTTGTGAGCATTTGTTTATTATGCTTTGCAGCCATGACTTTTTACCCAGAAATACTCATTGCCGCTTTCGTGGATGAAAACACACAAAGTGTGCATTTGACGCAAGATTTTATGTACATATCGCGCTTTATGTTCTTCTTTTGCGGGCTTAATATCATTATAACGGCCTTTTTTACCGGCCTACTCCACGCTGGTGCGTCCGCAGTTATTGCCCTATTGCGCACATTACTCTTGCCTCTTTTGTTCCTTTGGTGCTTACCACCCTACCTAGGATTTGACGGCGTTGCCTTGGTTTTACCACTCAGTGAAGGAATTACCTTTGCTGTGGCTGTGGGGCTTTTATATAAAAAAATGCCTCGTCGACACGAAAGAACAACGTAATGCACAGTATTTCCCTCACGCCAACAGCACAAAAAAACAGCCTGTGATTGTACTCGCAGGCTGTTTAAACGACACAAATAGAACTAAGAGAGCTTTAAATCCGTCATCTAGTTGATAGACTCCAAACACGCCGTAAGCAAGTGACGGCTTATTTTACGTGGCGGCAAGCCATGCCAGAGGCATGTCTTGTGTAGTCGACATCTGAAAAAACATTTCATATATCTAAATTTTTTTAAGTTGTAAGTTCTATTTTTGCTGACACCTAAGTAGTTTTTCAGTGTCATCTATGTATTTTCAACAAAATATAGGCAGGGCTTTCCCATAAAAGCGTGCCCACTTTTTCCAGCAAAGCCTTATCTTGCGGCCTTGCACTTAAAAGATATTGCGCCTTACTTTCAAGGGCAAGATCTATATAGGCCGTAGGTGAGGCCTTTAATCTTGCTTGTGTATCATACCAAAAGCGTAATCCTTTTACATCTTTAGCATAATAATAAATACTGGAATCTTTCCAACTATACACTAAAGAACGTAAGGCCTTATAGCGAATGGCCTGATCTTCTTCAGGATAATAAATAAGATCGCCCTTATGCGTATATTTTTCTAAAGCCTGTAGCATGGCCGCACGCTGTAAATTCTTAGCATAGGCTTGCTCATAACGTGCTTCATCCTGTATATTCCACAGCCATAACACACTGGCACGTAATCTTTCTTGCTGTCCACCCAAGAAAAGCCCCACAAAAAGACCACACCACAAAAAGGCTGCTAACTTCTTTCCCCAGAGCTTATCCGCCGCCCCTTGGCGCCACCATACATTAATACCCATAAAACCAAGGCACATGGCAAAGAACACCCAAAAGCGCAACACGCGAATTAAGTCAAACTCAAGAGGATGACGCCCTAAAGCGCGCGACACTTCTTGATCTAACCAAAAAAGTACGGCGCAACAAAACACACCCAGCGTCCACATGGCATATTGCAAAGCCCGCGTACGTTCCTCTTCATTGCCTTTACGGCGCATGAGCACATAGCCTGCTATACCCACAGGAAAGAGAGGTAAAAGCGTATAATGTACCACGAAATCTTTTAAGCCGCGCCAATATTCGGTAAATTCTATATTATAGCGTATACGCAAAACTTCACGCAACAGCGCTATATCGTCGGCATTAAGGCTCACCCCAGGGCGTATAAAGGTCAAGACAAAGGGAATAAGTACAGCCACAAAGCACAGGCCACAAAAAACCAGCCACAACATATGCTGCACTATACTTTTTTCTTTGGGTTTACATACGGCAAAACCCAGCCAAAAACCCAAGGCTATGGGTAAAGTGCTAATGGAATGTACGTATACCAATAAGCCCATGGCTGCCATAAAAAATGGCCACCAGCGAGGGCTTTGTAAAATGCGTAAAGCCCAGACCACAGCAAAGGCATAAAAGACCGCAAAGGCTGAGCGCGGCGTATAGTCTAAATGCCCATTGCCCCAATACGTGCCCCATTGCAGCCAATAAATTTGTCCCATGAGTACAGTGAAAAGTACCGCTTGCCAACGTTGTTTGAGTAAAACAATGCCCAAAACGTAAAAAGCTATGTAGTGCAGAAAAAATTGCACACCACTGAGCTTTAAATACGCTAAGCCGTAATTGGCACCGTCGGCCATAATGCTGGTAAGAGTGGTACTAATGGTGGCATGAACACCATAGCGAGCAGGATCGTTATAAGCACTGTCTAAGGCAAATGCCTCGGGGTGTCCCATGGCTGCAGCCATGCATGCATAGTTGGCAGGGTCTGTGGTTAAATCTATACCATCTATGGAAACACCTAGCCTGCCAAAATGCACAAGCACAGACAGCACAAGAAAAACACCACAAACAATACTATCTAAGGTGCGATTTTTAGGTAATGTCACGATGCACACCTAATATCGTGCCACGGTATTTTTTCGAATGGTATTTTCCATCTCAATGTGCCTTTGATGCGCCAAAGCGTCCAAATTCAAGCCCACAGAAAGCATGGTTGCCGCCAAAAGTTCCAGTGCCGCCGCCAAAACAGCGGAAGGTACTTTTGTAATATAAGACGTTTGCATAAATTCCCACACAACAGGCAAGCCCAAAAATAAACCCCATACAGCAAAAAAGACACTGAGCGTTAAAAAGAACGTTAGAGGCTTATACAAACGCACAATGCGGAAAATGGTCATTAAGACACGAAGGCCATCTTGCACCGTATTTAACTTAGACTCACTGCCTTCAGGTCTATCCACATAACGTACCGGAACTTGTTCACAACGAAAACGCCCTTGCCCTGCAAAAAGGCTTATATCTGTCTCTATTTGAAAACCTTCCACCAAAAGAGGATAGGAACGTACAAAAGTGCGGCTCATGGCACGATAGCCTGTCATAATATCATCAAATTGCGTTCCGCCCACCATATTTACCAATTTTTGCACAAGCATATTGCCAAAATCATGCATGGGACGATTATTTTCACGGGAATAATCCCCTTGAGAGCGACGGTCTCCTATAACCATATCGGCGCGCCCTTCCAGCACCGGCAGTACCAATTGTGCCGCTTGGGCTGCAGGGTAGGTGCAGTCTGCATCAGCCATAAGGTAGACCTTAGCCTCCACTTCCATAAATGCGCGGCGTACAGCATTGCCCTTTCCCTTACGCTTTTCAGAAAGTACAGCTCCGGGAATATTTTTTTCGCGCATGGCTTCTTGTGCCAAGGCCGCGGTGGCATCGCTAGAATTATTATCTATGACAAAAATACGTGCTGCCGGTAAAGCGGCGTGAAAATCAAAAATGGTTTGCACCACGGTGAGAGCTTCATTGTACGCAGGTAGTAATATGGCTATATCTGCTTGCTGCTCTAAAGGTATGGAAAAAGAAGATGGTGTCTCTGTTGTCGTATTCATTGGGAACTCCATGGCTTATGCCTCAAGATGCGGCAGATAGTACCATAAAAGCCTGATTTAGCAAGTTTTATAAGATATACCCTCATGGGAAAATATATGGTGTAGTTTCAATATATTAACAAAATCCCCTTTCTTTACTGGAGACCTCTGCACAATTATTTTCAAATATAACTTTGTATTTGAAATTTGAAAAAC
>CAYJNA010000095.1:0-8938 GCA_964371225.1 uncultured Desulfovibrionaceae bacterium | reverse complement strand
TGGAAAGGGGGTCTGGGGGAAAACCTTTTCTTCAGAAAAGGTTTTCCCCCAGTGGACTTTGTCAGCAATTTGAGGCCGCGTAGTAAAATACGCGGCCTTTCATTTTTAGCTGAAAATTTTTAGCAGCAATTAATTTTGTTTTTGTACATTGAGCCAGTATTGTAAGGTGCTGTACAGCGTCTCTGGCACAATGGGCTTGGTTATGTGGTCATTCATGCCATTGGCAATGCTAATTTCTTTATCCCCTGTCATGGCATGAGCAGACATAGCCACTATGGGTAATTGGTTAAATTGTGGAAGCTCACGAATTTTCCTACTGGCGGTAAGGCCGTCCATGACGGGCATTTGAATGTCCATGAGCACTAAATCATACTCTTTTTTAGCAAGCATATCTAAAGCTTCCTGCCCATTGTTGGCTGTTTCCACTGTATAACCCACACTTCTAAGCATTTCTTCGGCAATGAGCTGGTTAATTTCATTATCTTCCACCAAGAGAAGATTACCAACTCCTTGCACTGGGCCTGCGCTAACCTCCAAGGTATTTTCCTGCGCAACGGGCATGTCTGTACAAAAGCCAAACACGGCAGTGAAGTAAAATGTGGTGCCTTCGCCTTCAACACTTTCTACCCACATATCGCCTTGCATCATTTGAGCAAGATTACGAGAAATGGCTAAACCTAGACCTGTACCGCCGTATTTCCGTGTAACAGATGTGTCAGCTTGAGAAAATGCAGAGAAAAGTCTTTTCATTTGATTTTCACTTAAGCCAATACCTGTATCCGATACAGCAAAAAGACAAGTCATGGTCTCTTGAGTGCGTTCGGTAATTTTAACGGCAAGTTCTACGCTGCCTTTTTGTGTAAATTTAATGGCATTGCTGACCAAGTTAAACAGAATTTGCTTAAGACGTAAGGGGTCGCCTAGTATGTACTCAACGTCTAAATCACATCCGGTAAGCTTGAGATATAAGCCTTTTTCTTTTATGGGAACAGAATATAAATCTTGAACTTCTTTGCATATTTGAGCCATATTAAAAGGCGTAGCTTCTATTTCAAGTTTGCCGGCTTCAATTTTTGAGAAATCCAGAATGTCATTAATAATGCGTAATAAGTTATTGGCAGAGTACAGCGTTTTATTGACATAGTTTTTTTGTTCATTTTGTAAATCTGTACTGCTGAGGAGATGTAAAAGACCTAAAATGCCATTCATGGGGGTACGAATTTCATGACTCATATTGGCAAGAAATTCACTTTTTGCTTTGGCGCTTTGCTCTGCCACATCTTTGGCTTTACGTAAATCTTCGCCAGTGGCGTGAATTTCCTCTAGCATGGCGTTAAATTCACGCAAATCACGTACATAGCTCACTGCGCCAAACTCACCATGGTGTACAATGCGCACAATGGTTACTTCCACTGGCAATAATTCTCCCGTTTTAGGCACTATACACATGAATTCAAAGCGTTCATAGCCCGTTTCTAAGGCTTTTAATAACCAACTACTCACCACTTCGCCAGACGGGCGACCATCCGGTTGAAATTCTGGTAGTACAGAGGGAAAGTTTGCTCTGTATTGTTCTTTACTTTCAAAACCGTACAGCTTTGCTACTTCCATATTACAATCCACAAGTTCTAAAGCTGCATTCCAAAAATTGGCTCCCATGGGGAAGGAGTCTAGCATGAGCTGCGTGCGATGTTCCGCTTCTTGAGCCATGTCTTGGCTAGCTTTGATTTCGCGTAAATCGCGCGTATAGCCAATGACGAAATCTTCACCACGAATGGCACGGCGGATAAGCGTAATCTCTGTGGGAATGGGAGTGCCATCAAGGGCTTGGTGCATCCATTCATATTTGCAATAGCCATCTTCAAAGGCTTTAAGAATATTTTGCCCTGCCTTTACCGATGAATATTGGCCATCGGGTTGAAATTCTGGGGAAAGCTGGAAGTACTTATCAAGATATTCCTGCCTATCTTTGAGTCCAAAGAGCCTTGGTGCTTCTTCATTACAGGCAAGATTTTCCAAGTCCTTGCTCCAGAAGTTAGCACACAGCGGCATGGTATCCAGCATCATTTGGTTGCGCTCTATGGCTTCGCGCGCCACTTCTTGGCTGGCCTTAATTTCTCGCATATCACGCGTATAGCCCACCACAAAGTCTTCATCGCGCACACGGTTTCGTATGAGTGTAATCTCACAAGGAATGGGTGTGCCGTCTAACTTTTGATGCATCCATTCAAAGACACATCTGCCTTCATTAAAAGCCTTGGCAATATTTTTTGCTGCCAATTGTGAAGACAATTCATTATTGGGTTGATATTCGGGTGATAGCTCAAAAAATCTATCAAGATATTCTTGCTCATCTTTTAATTCAAAAAGACGCGGAGCCTCCGCATTACACGCGAGATTTTCCATGTCTTTGCTCCAGAAGTTGGCGCACAGTGGCATGGTGTCTAGCATTACTTGGGTACGTTCTGTGGCTTCTCTTGCCACCTCTTGGCTGGCTTTAATTTCGCGCATGTCACGAGTATACCCTACGACAAAATCTTCACCACGTACGCTATTTCGTATCAGTGTAATTTCGCAGGGGATAGGCGTTCCGTCTAACTTTTGGTGCATCCACTCAAAAACGCATTTTCCTTCACTGAAAGCCTTATTGATATTCTGCACTGCCAAGACTCCAGAGGCTTCCCCATTGGGCTGAAATTCGGGAGAAAGGTCTAAGAATCTATTTAAGTATTCTTGCTTATTGTTGAGGTCAAAAAGACGAGGCGCTTCGGCATTACAGGCTAGGTTCACCATGTCTTTACTCCAGAAATTGGCGCATAGCGGCATAGTATCTAGCATGATTTGATTACGCTCTATGGCTTCTTGAGCTTTTTCTTCGCTGGCCTTTAATTCACGTAAATCACGCAAATACGCTACAGCGATTTTTTCGCCGCGGAAAACGGAACTTATAAGGGTAACCTCCACGGGCACAGGCTCCCCTTGAAAATTGGTATGCAACCATTCAAAGCGTGTATAGCCTTTTTCAAATGCTTCGCGAATAACATCTTTGTGAGCTTGTTTGGAATACGCACCACTTGGTTGTAGCTCAGGGGAAAGTTCTGTGTATCTTGCAAGAACCTCTTCTTCATTCTTGGCACCAAAGAGCTTTACTGTTTCTGTGTTGCAGTCTATGAGGGTAAAATCTGTATTCCAAAAATTTACTGCCATGGGCATGGTGCCCAAAATAACATTACTGCGTTCTTCTGCACTGGCCGCTAAAGCTTGTGAGGCTTTTAGCTCTCGTAAATCTTGAGTATACCCAAGCACTACATCTTCGCCTTGGTATTTTTTGCGAATAAGAGTTACTTCCGTGGGAATAAGTTCCCCATTTAATTTGCAGTGCATCCATTCAAATTTATTAAAGCCTTTCTCAAAAGCTTCATGGATATTGTCGTACACAGCTTGCTTAGAGTTTTTTCCGTCAGGCTGCGTTTCTGGCGAAAGTTTATAAAAAATTTTCAAATATTGGTCTGCGTCTTCAAGATCAAAAAGCGCTGCAGCCGCTTCATTAGAAGCTATATTTTGATAGTCTTTGTTCCATAAGTTAGCCACAAGAGGCATGGTATCCAACATGATTTGCATACGTTCTGTGGCATCATAGGCTTCTTTTTGGCTGGCTTTTAATTCACGCAAGTCCCGCGAAAACTCAACGACAACGTCTTCATCGCCAAAACGCTCACGTTTTAATGTAATATGCGCTGGAATGAGTGCGCCGTGATAATCTTTATGTGTCCATGCTAGCTGGTGGGAGCCGGTTTCGAAGGCCTTGGTCAGCGCTTCATGTACAACATCATCTGAGCTTCTCCCATCAGGCTGTATGTCAGGATTATATCTCGAATTATTAAGGAGGTAATCTTCCTTAGTGGGGGCTTTTAGGGTTTGTAACATTACAAGGTTGCAATCAACCACTTGAAAATTTTTATTCCAAAAGCTAATGCCCATGGGAGTTGCATCCACCATGGCTTTGGCGCGCTTGTCAGCAGCATGTCTTTCTTCAAGGCTTTCTAATAAGCTCTTCGCCTCGGTAATGTGTACAACAACTACAGGCTCCCCATGATACTCAATACGATTGAGGTGATATTCTACGAGCTTTTCAGAACCATTGGCTAACAAGTGTGTCCAGACAAAGCGATGTGAACCTTTTTCAAAGCCTTCTCTGAAATTCTTTTTTCTGCTTTCGTAAGAATCAGAACCATCTGGCTGTTTTTTAGGGGAAAAAGTTTCTATTTTTTGGCAAAATTCCTCACTAGTAGAACATCCAAAAAAGCTGAGTAAACTTTCTGATGCAAAAAGGAGTTCGCTTTGCGCAGACCAACAGGAAATAGGTAATTCCATACTGCGTAAAACATGGTGTAAAAAATCGTCAGACTGTATTTCTCTTCTTTGTATCATAATTACCTCAAAGCTTCCTCTGCTGTTTGCAGTGCATCAACTTCTTTGCGTTGTATTTTGTACTTGTAAACGGTAGCCCTTACAAATAAATCGTTCTTGAAATCTGTCAACAATAGAGGTGTGTTTCTCCTGCGTTCAGCTTTCAATGGTCGTATAGAAGTAGATGAAATTACTTTTGCAATGTCTCATTAACTAGAGAAATTTTCAAGATAAATTATTATCAAGGGTAGGGGGTTTAAGACTATTGCGCACGATGGTATGCCAAGTTTTGACAGTGTTACTGCGATAAATACTCAGCCAAAGGCCGTGATTGGCCTTATTTTAGGCACAATGTACTCAAAAGTTATAAATTTTGATGTTGTCTTTGAGAGTGATAATTTCCCATAAAAAAGGGGGAAGCCTAAGCTTCCCCCGAGTAAACCGACTGAACTTTAACAGTTCAACCTAGCTTAGTCATGGTTGGAATTATTCCCAAATAACCATGATGTCTGCACGACGGTTGAGTTGTAAAGTTGGGTAGTATTGGTTTTCACCAAAGCCCTTCAAGATGATGATTTCAGGATTGCAACCCTTGCTTACGAGGTAAGCTTTAACAGCCTTAGCGCGGTTGTCAGAAAGAGTCTTGTTGTAAGGAATGTTACCACGAACGTCAGCAAAACCTTCTACGAAGATCTTGAGTTCAGGACGGGTCTTAAGGATAGCAGCCATGCGATCAAGACGAGCAGCAGCAGCCTTAGTGATGTCGTACTTAGCAGTGTGGAAGTACACAGAACGGAGGCTTTCTACGCTTTCAGAAGGAATGGTAGGAATGTAGAATGCTTTGCTTACGAAAGCTTTAGCAGCTTCAGGAGTGTTGATGATGTCACGACCATCTACAAGCAAAGAATTGCTCTTAAGAGCAGCAAGTTGTTGTAATACAGCCTTACCCTTAGCTGTGTCAGCTACGGATACGAAGTGCATTACTGTGCCAGGATAAGCAGCATACAAGGATTGAAGAGCTTGTACAGCTTGAGGACCGAGGTTTTCATGACCGTCAGACACAAGTACCATGGCGGTGTTGCCAGGCATTTGGGAAAGAACGTTGGAAACGCCGGAGAAGCTGTTACCAAGTGGAGTTAAACGGCCGTAAATTTTACCACCGTTAGCGATGTCATTGATTTGACCTGTGTAAGCAGCGCGATCCCAAGCAGCAGGAGCAACAGCAACAGCGTTAGGATTCAAAAGGGCAAGGGCGCCTTGGTAACCCAAAAGAGGGGTCTTAGCGTTCAAGCGAACAAGCACTTGTTTAGCCATTTCAATTTTTTCTACGCCAGTAGCTTTATGCTTCATGTACATAGAACCGGATTGGTCAACCAACATAAGGATGCCGTCGGTAACTTTTTGGTGAATACCAACGCCTTGGTAAGCTTGTGCAGATACAGACATGAGTAACATAACTGCAACAGCTGCAATAGTAGAACGAATGTGTTTCATAGAGAACTCCTTTAGTGAAACATAAGTTTAACGTGTAAAAAAACCCACAACCAATATCTACTATAATTTGTCACTGAAGTATAGACCCAAAAAAGGAAAAATAAAATTTTTTTTACGTAAGCTTTATTGAAGGTTTTTGACAAATAATAAAATTAGGGGCTGCTTTTTTTCTTCTAAAAAATCAATATGATACCATGAGTAGTTTTCTTCTTGCTCCCAAGATTCATGGTCATTCTCTAAGGTCTGTAGCTCTTTTTTGCCCTATTTTTGCACGATAAAGCGGTGTATTGAGAGTTTTTTTGAAAAAAAATTACTAAAAACGTAAATTTTGTAGTTTGGTACACAAGTTTGGCGCAATATGACATAAAAAGGGGGGAATTACATCGTATCTGCCTCATGTGTACCAAAAAAATCACACAAGTTTCTACAACAGCTTTACGGCACTCAAGGGCTTTTCACTGCGTCACGTAAAAAAAATTGTATTTCCTGCAACAGCCTTTGTGTCAGCTCTCGTGAAAGAGTGTAGACTAAAGCAATTTCTTCGCGGCTAATGTTTTTTATATGTATACCGCATAGGCATGTAACAGTATAACCGTAATATTCCTGCACTGCTTTGGCGACTTCTGCCGCTAAATCATCTTCTCTGTGCGATGGGAGGCCGTACACGTTTTGGTCTGTATGGGACACTGTGCTTATGGCTCCTATATGGGGCTTATCACCGCCATCGAGTAAGATACAAAGATCTTGCCCCATGAAAAGGGCGCGTAAATGTAGCTTAACTCTGGCTTTTTCAGCGTGTAATTCTATCAATGCTTATTCCTTTGTATAAAAATCGGCATTAAGGAGATTTTCACACTACATATAAGTAAAATAAAATGTATTTGTAAAATAGCAAGGGGGTAATTGCATTTAGCATGTATTTTGTTTTAGGCATGTCATTATTACGTGCAGCTATTGCACACTATGAACATGCTCAGGTGATAAAGATGAAAGAAGTATAGAAATACGGGCAAAGGAAGAACGCTTGTAATGTATGATATGCTTACATTGTGCAAGAAGCAGCATTTCCACCACAGCGTCAAAGCCTTTTTGCACATTGCTGATGCCGGGCACATAACAATGCAAAGGTACATTGACCCCCTGAAATGTTTTAGTGCGTGTAATGCAATGCGGATACACACGGCGTACCATTTTTTCCACAAGTTCATTATCGGTGCAAAGAAAAATACGTTCTTCTGGCTTTGCAACGGTAGATAACATTTCTAACATACGTGGCAAAGGGCTTTGCATATCACTATGGCGTATATGTATGCCCACAGGGGCTGTGGGGAAATTTTCAGCATAAAAATGTTGAACTGACTCTGTTATGATTTGTGTGGGCTGGATATGTTTTTGTAACAGTGTACGCGCCATTTCAAAACCGTCCAAACCTGCATACTCAGGAAAGCGCCGTTGCAGTGCAGGAGTAAGCGCCAACACAGTATTAAGGTTCCATCCCCAGTGAACTAAAATGTCAGGCGCTGTATCTGCTTGTTCAAAAAGCTGTGATGCAGTAATGTCATAGGAAGACTTTTGCAATTGCTCAGCATGCATATGCGACTGGTCAGAAAAAAGATATTCCACTGCTATGGCTTCGTGTAAATACTCCTTCCAAAAGGAGGGTGCCAATTTTGCTCCTTGGCTGAAAGCTTCTTCCACTTCATGGCATGTGGCTGTGTCTACGCCTTGAATTTGGAACCATTGTGGAAAGACATTGCTAAAATCATCCGAATACAGACCATCACGCCAATCAACACAAAGTGTTCTGCCCGTGAGTAAGCAAAAGGCTATACCGCCAATGATGGCTTGTAGCCGATTTGAAAGCCCGCCAGAGGCACGGATAACAAGGTATTTTTTTAGGTGGGGCATGTTTTATGGGCTCCTTGTGCTAAAAGATGCAAATACACCACGAAATCTTTAATGGCATCTGCACCTTTTTGCAAGCGACATTGAATATATGCAGCGGCATAACTTTCAAAAGTCATGCTTTGCCCATACACAGGGTAGAGGCGCTCTGCAGAGGCAAAGGGCAGATGATAGAGTGCCCCCACTTGCGGATGGATAGGCTGAATGAACTCTTCTTCATGGGCAAAGAGCATTTGACGTGCGCTATCAGCAACAACGTCAAAGCTAAGATGCTGCAAAATCTGATCGGCAACATATAATGATACTATGGGCGCAGGGTGGTTTACTGTATGAAAAAGTTGTTCCTGACGCCAATGCGCTTCAATAAATTCCAAAGTTTTAATGGGGGCATGTGCTTCTTTACCAAGCTCTTTTTCATAAGACTGTTGACGTAAATCGTCCACACTATATTTCGCTCCTAGCTTTCCCCTTATATATAGATGTAAAATTTCTGCTGGCTGTAAAGGACGAGTGCAAAGCTCTTCAAGTAAGAGATCGCCGTAAGCCATAAAGGTTTTGTTGGTCCAAAGTGGCCAATAGCCGTTGAAAAACATATTAGGAATTTCCAAAGCATATGCATGAGGGGATAGCTGTGCCAATAAAGCTTCAGAGGCATTGTCACCCCATTTATCTCCTATACGCTGATACAGTAAAAGATGGCACCTTTGCAGGGCGCCCTGTTCTATGTTTTCATCTAAATAATTAGTATATTTTATAATTGAATATTCCTGATTAAAAGAGGGTGTAGACTCTAAAAGGAATTTAAGGGTATCGCCCTGACAATTAGCGTGAATGATGCAAAGTTTTTTTGGCATGGTTATTACGAGCAACCTTTATTGTAATGAATGACATATGCTGGAGAGAATAGGGTATTTTGCGCCAGCTTAAAAGCTTTTTTTGATCTGTGCATGGTGAAAATAGCGCAAGCAAAATACTATGACGGAGAAAATGCTTTTTTGGGGAGTATCTCCATGTCTAAACGATACTAATGCTATTTTAATATTCTATAATATGAGTGAGATAGAAAAAAAGTGTTAAAAAAGTAAAAATAAAGCTTGACCAAGAGGGTGCTTTCGTACATATTGCGCTT
>CAYJNA010000094.1:0-8988 GCA_964371225.1 uncultured Desulfovibrionaceae bacterium | reverse complement strand
TAACTAGCCAAAAAAGCCGTATACGCTTCTACTGTGGCGTATAAGTCTGCGCAGGAAATAAGCTCAAAGGGGCTATGCATGCCAAGTACTGCGGGGCCGCAATCGATGACTTGCATACCGTAAGCAGCAAGGAATAGCGCCACTGTACCGCCGCCGCCAAGGTCAACCTTGCCGCATTCGGCCATTTGCCAAGGAATTTTTTTGGCGTTGAGCAAACCACGCATGAAGCCCACCAGTTCTGCATCGGCATCGCTGGCACTGTATTTACCGCGGGAACCGGTAAACTTTGAAAAGCAAGGGCCATAGCCGAGAAGGGCAGCATTTTGTTTTTCATGCACTTCTTGCCAATCTGGGTCAAGCGCGGCAGCCACGTCGGCAGAAAGAGCTTTGGTTTGCAGCATAATATGTCCAAGCTTGGCGTCTTTTTGCCATGCTTCGCGGCAATCTTCTATGCAATATTGCAAAAAGCGTGAATTGGCACCGGTGGCGCCTTCAGAGCCAATTTCTTCTTTATCCCAGAGAATAAGCGCTGTGGTGTGTTCAGGTTTATCCACAGCAAGAAAGGCTTCCAAGGCCGCAAAAACACAAACACGATCATCATGGCCATATCCGCCGATAAGAGACTTATCAAGCCCCACAAAGCGGGCAGACCCTGCCGGCACTGCTTGTAATTCTGCTGAAATGAAATCTTCTTCGCAAATGTCATACTTATCATGTAAAATTTCTAATATATGCTCTTTGATTGAAGATTTTGCACTAGTATTTTCTTTTTCTTCTTTGGAAGATGCTTTTTCTGCTGCTTTAGGGCTATGTCCCAAGATGATATTAAGCTTTTCTGCGTCAAAGCCTTCCGCAATGCTTTGCTTAACATGGTTCTGTGCTAAATGTGGTAATAAATCTGCAATGGTAAAGACGGGTTCATCGGCTTCTTCACCAAGGGTAACGTGTACAGTTGTGCCATCAGCGCGCGCTATAACGCCGTGTAAGGCCAAAGGGCGCGCTAGCCATTGATATTTACGAATGCCGCCATAATAATGGGTTTTGGCTTGCGCCACGCCGGCTTGCTCGATGAAGGGGCGTTGCTTAAAGTCAAGGCGCGGTGTGTCCGTGTGAGCGCTAATAAGATGTATACCTTCGCTAAGGGCTTTTTTACCGCGTTTTGCCACAAAAAGAGTCTTGTTTCGGAAGGGAAATAAGGCCACATCGCCTTGTACGCCAGGGGTCTTCATGCCATGCTGTGCAAGAACTTCTACAACATAGTCAATGGTTTCTCTTTCTGTTTTGCAACGAGAAAGGAATTTTACATAGCGTTTAGCCAACTTCATAAGAGCTTTTTTGTCTTCTGCTGTGCTGGCATAGCGTTCCCAGCAAGATGTGGGAGTGTATGTTAGTGTTTTTTTTGTATCTTTTTTCATAATATATCCTTTTACTTTAAGGGTCTATTGTAAAACGCAGCTTAATACATGCAGTATTTGTGGAAATTCGCTGTCATGTAATGTACGCACATCAAGACAAAAGGCATCTTCTTCCAAACGCCCAATGAGGGGTGGCTCTGTGGTGAGGAGTGCATTTTTTAAGGTGATGGCTGACATATTTTTAGGTTGTATACACACAAGAGTTGTGGGTAAATCTCTTTCAGGAAAAGAGCCTCCGCCCACTCGAGAAACAGCATCACGCAGTGTGACATGTATGTGCGTGGCAAATTTTTCAGTTAATAGCTGGCTCAAGTTTTCCGCTTTGGGCGTTAATTCTTGACGGGAGGCTGTAATCATTCTGAGCGTTGGGATGGTAGTACGAGCCTTTTCAGGTTCGGTGTAAATGCGTAATGTGGCTTCCAATGCTGCTAAAGTGCATTTATCGCAACGTAAAGCGCGATGTAAGGGGTTTTTACGCATGCGTGCAATCAATTCTTTTTTGCCAACAATAATACCTGCTTGAGGGCCTCCAAGTACTTTATCCCCTGAGAAGCTCACCACATGGGCGCCGCCTTGCACAATATCTTGCACTGTGGGTTCATCAGGTAGTCCGTAAGGGCTTAAATCCAGTAAAGAACCACTGCCAAGATCTTCAATGACGGGCAAGTTACGCTCCTTACCCAAGGCCACGAGTTCTGGTAAGGCCACATCTTTATGGAAGCCCACAATACGATAATTGGAAGTATGCACACGCATAAGCGCTACCGTATTATCTGTTATGGCATTTTCATAATCTTCAATATGGGTGCGATTCGTGGTACCTACTTCGCGTAAAGTAGCGCCGCTACGCTCCATAACTTCAGGAATGCGGAAAGAGCCGCCAATTTCCACCAATTGCCCGCGCGAAACAATGACTTCACCATTTTTACAAAGGGCATCAAGTATAAGCAGCACTGCGGCGGCATTGTTATTCACCACCATAGCCGCCTCAGCGCCTGTGATGTGGCAAAGTAAATCTTCCACAAGATCTTGACGGCTTCCGCGCCCGCCAGTGTCTAAGTCTAGTTCTAAATTGCTGTATCCCACAATGGCTTGATGCACAGCTTGCACGGCTTCTTGAGCCAGCACGGAGCGACCCATATTTGTATGGATGACAACCCCTGTGCCGTTGAGGGTGCGTTGCAAACGTGGCTTAGTGCTTTTGATGACATGCGGTAATAAACGAGGCCACAGCGCGGTGAGTGAAAGAGCTTGAGCGTCTTTCTCTGTACCGTTTTTGATGCCTGTGCGTAAGGCATTAAGAAAGCTTTCCACCGCAGTGCGTATAAGAGGACGCGGTGTGTTTTGTAATGCGGCTTCTTGTGTCAGCGCTGTTAGGCATACGTCCATGGAAGGGAGAGCGCGAAAAAGGGTGTTCATGCAACCTCTTAATATATCTTATATAATTTTATTTAAGTACGCGGGATATTGCGCGTAAAATTCGCCAAGTAAATATAATGAGCCACATATAAGCACGGGAGCGTGTTTTGCTTGTGCATCTTGTTGCTGTGCTAAGTAGGCCAATGTTTTTATAAGTTCTTGAGAAATATAAGCATGATTCCCAAGAGTGGAAGCAATGTGTTCTTTTTCTTGTATGGTTAATGCTCTTTCATTGTTTTGAATATCAACAATGTAAAGTGGGCAATGCGCACAAAGAGTATGCAGTTTTTGTAATAAATGCAGCATACCTTCTTGGTCTTTATCTTTCAAACATGAAAAAATAATGGCAGACGGTTTTACGTTAAAATCATGCACATGCTGTATAAGCATTTCTAAACCTTGCACATTGTGCGCGCCGTCTAAAAGCATATGGGAGGGAAGTTGTTCTTCTTCGCAGATTATATGCTGTAATCTGCCGGCAATAAAGGCCGTAGCAAGAGCATTTTCAATATGCTTAGCCTCATAAGGCCATGTATGAAGAGTGCTTAGGTGTTGCCATGCGCTAAGGGCAAGGGCTGCATTGTGTTTTTGGTGCTTGCCCGACAGCCCCAGTGTCACATCTTGTGGCAAAAGGGAAAGGTTCGCATCATACAGACGCGCTTCGCATTGTTGTGCAAAATCGTGCATAAATGCCTGCACAGTGCTTTCTTGCTTTGCCATAAAAACCGGCATATGCGCCGCCATGGCATGGGCTTTGTCTTCGGCAATAGCTAAAAGGGTAGAGCCAAGAACATGTTCGTGGTCAAGGCTTATGGGCGTGAGACATAAAGCATGGCGATGCAAGGCTGTAGTGGCGTCGTGTCGCCCGCCAAGACCAGCTTCAATGATGGCCATGTCTATGCGCGCTTCTTGAAAAGCCAAAAGAGCAAATACAGTTAAAAATTCAAAATACGTTAATTGTGGAGCGGCCTCATGGACTTTTTGCGCCAGAGGAACCCAATCCGCCTCTGATAAGGGAAGACCGTTGACACAAATACGTTCGCGTGGTGATACAAAGTGGGGTGATGTGAAAAGCCCAGTGCGTAAACCATGATGGCGCGCAAGAGATTCTAAAAAAGTGGACGTAGAGCCTTTGCCATTGGTGCCTACAACTTGTACTGTAACAAAATTAGGACGTGTAAGACAAAGACTTTGTAAGGCTTTTTCCATACGAGAAAGACTTAAATCCATATGAAACAGCCCAAGACCATGGAGAAATTGACGTATATCAGCATAACATGTGAACATGGGCAGACTATGACAGAACTTGTCTTGCCTGTCAGCATTTTTTGTTAATCTAATTGTTCTTTATAATAAATATGTTATCTTTGAGTTGTAAAAAAATGTTACTTTATGCTTGACCATAGTGCCATGAAAGGATAGACATACCGTCACGCGTCCATAGCTCAGTTGGACAGAGCAGGAGCCTTCTAAGCTCTTGGTCGGGAGTTCGAATCTTCCTGGGCGCGCCATATATTTTAAGGAGTTATCTACAAATAGTAGATGGCTCCTTTTTTATTTTGCTACCCTATAGCTACCCAATTGTGTGGTTTTTGCACTGCATCCACTTGGTTCGTAGATTCGTATGGGCGCCCACGTTCTTCATTCAGCGATTGCATGTTGCCTCTTGCACCAAGCTTCGCTCATGGGAGGACGTGGGCGCTTCCTCTTTTGATACCCCCATTGCGCATTGCGCCTCCCCCCACCCCTTTACCCTAAAGGGCAAGCCAAAGCTCCCAAGCAACCGCCTGTGGCCATGGGTCCTTCTCCAGTATTTTCTGGGGCAAGGGCAGCGCGACCCCGGGGAGTGGTCGCAATTTATAGAAATTTTCCGTGGAAAAATAGAAAGCTTTTTTAGCCAAGGAGTGCTCCGATGAATAGTGCTGATCAAGAAATGCTAGATGCGGTGAATGCTCGTGCTTGTGAGATTGCTTGCGCATCGGAGAGTGCTCAAAGCGAAAAGTCTCAAGAGTCTGATGGGCAGTCTTTGGATAAGGGATTTGTCTTAGATCGGCTGCGCCGGAATAGAGTTGGTGATGCTGATCTTTTCTGTACGCTTTTTCGCGGCAAATATATTTTTGTGGAGGAGTGGGGTAAGTGGCTGTACTGGGCAGGCCATCACTGGGATTTAGATATGCTTTCCAAAAGAGCGCTTGCCGATGTGGAGCGTGTGTGCGCAGCCTATCAAAATGCTTATGCTGAAAGCAATGAGCCGGAAGGATCTCCTTTACACAAGCTTTTGAAGGGGCGGCTTGAGCGCTTGCGTACTGCTGCAGGTCGAAAAGAGGTTTTGGAGTGCGCCATCAGCATTGATAATCCTCTTACCATTTCCATTGAAGATGTGGATAGGCAGCCTTACCTCATGGCCACGCCCACCGGAGTCATTGATTTGCGCACCGGAGAATGTCGCCCGGGTAAGCCAGAGCAGTATTTGCTGAACTCTTGCCCGACGCCGTGGACTGGTCTTGATACTCCGTCAAAGAATTTTCAAGAATACTTGCTGTCTTGCATGAATGACGATGAGGAAATGAAAGAGTTTATCATTCGGCTGCTTGGATATGGGCTCCTTGGCGAAAAGCATTTGCACATTTGGGCCATTATGTATGGGCCTCTTTCACGTAATGGCAAGGACACTCTCATGAATACCATTAAGAATATTCTTGGGAAAAACTTGCACGTGCGCATCGGCACCTCGCTGCTTGTGGAACAAAAATTTCAGCAGGATGCAGAAAAGCCACAACCAGCTTTGCTTGCGCTGCGTGGTGCCAAGCTTGCTTACGCCTCAGAGGCCAATGCCAGGCAAGCTTTAGATCAAGCAAAAATTAAGGATTTAACTGGCGGAGGTTATATTTCTGCTCGTGGTATCACAGATAAGTTTGTGACCGAGTGGAAGCAATCGGCTTTATTGCTGCTACTGACAAACTATTTACCCAAACTTGATACGGACGATGATGGCTTCAACGCACGTACCGTTTGTATTGAGTGGCCTGTGAAATTTGTGCCTAACCCTACGAAGCCGTGGGAGCGACAGATTGACTATGAGATGGCCAAAAAGTTGGAAGCTGAGGCTTCAGGAATTTTGGCGCTTATGGTGCGGGGCTGCCGTGAAGTTTTGCAGGACGGCCTGCGCATTCCTGAGCGAGTGCTAGCTTTCACACGGGATCAATTCTTCTTGCAAGATGACATTGGCCGTTTCTTGAAAGAGTGCTGCGAGGTGGAAGAGCCGCCAACAGGAGGGAGAGATTATACAACTCGCATGGCGTCATCGGAGCTGCTGAAGATTTGCAACTGGTGGTGCAAGAAGGTTCTTGGAAATTCTTACCCTTATACGCCTAAGAAATTTACGCCTGCTCTTGAGAAGAAAGGAATACCCAGCAAAAAGAGTAGCGTGATGTATTACCTTGGTGTTTCTGTGAAGCCAGAAATATTGGACGAATATGAAGATGACTTAGCGGAAGAAAAGACCAAGAAAGGGGGCGCAAAATGAGCTCTTTTTTCTTAAAGCTCCCAAGCTCCCACGGGAAAAACAGCATTTTTTCCCCTAAACCCTTGGCACTATTATGCCTTGGGAGTGTGGGAGGAAAAATCCTATACACTCTTTGCGTGCGCCTATGCCTGTGCGCATACGTATGTATACATACTATCCTCCCATACTCCCAATATATAGAAAAAAGTATGGGAGAATGGGAACTTAGCTTCTATGGTTTGCCCCTTTGGGGATGGGAGCTTGGGAGGATTACCCATGGCTAACATTCTTGACCTTTTACGTCGTTGCGTGGCGGGTGATAGTATTAAAAAAGCTAGCGCCATTAAGGGCGGTGAATGGCATTCTCCCTGCCCCAAGTGCGGCGGAACTGACCGGTTTATCATCTTCCCTGAGCAGGACGGCGGTGCTCTTGCACGTAAAAATGGCCTTCGTGGTACTTGGTCATGCCCACGCCATTGTGATAATGGTGGAGATATTCTTGATTTTTGCACGGTGCATTTGGGATTATCCTTTACTGAAGCTTGTACAGAGCTTGGTATAGCTTTGGAAAAGCAAGAAAGCGGCGCAAGACGTGCTTATCGTCCCATGCGCCAGTTACCCAAGCAACGGGCTACAGCGTGGGTACCTGCGGCTTATGCAGCGCCTGCCGATGTGTGGGTTCAACAAGCCACAAAACTTGCGCAGGAAGCCCATACTCGTTTGCTCGATGAGCGCAATATCATGACCTACCTTGCTAAACGTGGGCTGCCTATGGAAGCTGTAGTACGCTATGGCCTTGGCTACATCGAGGGCGAAGATAAAACCGGCACTTGCATCTTCAGGCAGCGTACATCTTTTGGACTGAGCCTTCGTACTAAAACTGACGGTAAGACAGTTCGAGCCCTGCGTATCCCTCGTGGAATTACCATTTCTTGTTGGGGGGACAGCCACCCAAGGAAAGCTTTGCGTATTCGCATTCGTCGCCGTGATGCAGACATTGATCGCACGAATCCTAAAGATCCAAAGTTTCAACTTATCCCTCAAGAAACAGCGCCGTATTCTGCGCCCATGATTTTATTCCCTCATGGCGTGTCTTTAGATTTGGCCACGTGGGTGGTGGTAGAGGCAGAACTAGACGCCATGCTTGTGCATCATGCGTGTGGTGGGCGTGTGGGTGTTGTGAGCATTCTCACTGTATCGGGCAAGCCTGATAAGCGAGCGCATGAATTTCTTACAAGGGCAGCACGTATTTTGTTCGCCATTGATTTTGAGCAAAATGCACAAGGTGAGTTTCATACTGCCAAGCATTGGAAGTGGTGGAGCGAGCAATATTCACAGGCAAAACTATGGCCAGTGCCTAAAGGAAAGGATCCGGGCGAAGCTTACTCGCTTGGGGTGGATATAGCACAGTGGATTTTTTTAGCTATGCCTGAGGCAACAATTTATGAAGGTAAAAAAAGTGGGGATTTGGGAGTTAAAAAACTTGGTAAGTGCTGCTTTGGGGTAAAGGGAAAAGAAATTCGCCTGCCCTTGTATTTTACTTATGAAGATATACCGAGAGATGTGCGCATTTTAGCTAAGTTATGGCAAGGAAAGCCTATTTATTTTCAATGTTTTCATGATGCTGGGGGAAGTGTTGTTGGCTTTGAATGGAATGCAGATGAGGCTTGGAAAAGTAAAAATCAAAAAAAATGGTCAGTATTTTTACGCTTTCAAGCTCGTTCTGCACATGTAAGGGACTGGGTTTTTAGCCATGTGGATACATTTTTAACCGCAGACAATTTTTTGTTTGTGTTCGGTAGGGATGAGTGATGAGAGAATTACGTATTGAGTATTGGGATATAGAACGCCTTGTGCCTTATGAAAATAACCCACGCAAAAATGACCACGCTGTGGGCAAGATGGTGCATGTACTCAGCGAGGTGGGTTTTGTTACACCTGTACTTGCCAAATCTGATGGTTCACTCATTGATGGGCATTTACGACTTAAGGCTGCACTGGCCAGTGGTATTGCAACGGTACCGGTTATTCCCATTGATGACTTGACTCCAGAACAAGTTCGCTCCTTGCGTATTCTTATTAATCGTTCTGCCACATGGGCAGAGTGGGATGAAGATGCACTCATGCATGAAATGCAGTTGCTTTTGAATGCTGACTTTGATTTGAGCTTAACGGGCTTTGACCAAGGTGAGATTGACGATTTTCTTTTGCAGCTTGAGGTGCAAGAAGGCAAAGACCCTGATGCTATTCCTGACGTTCCGGTGAGCCCTCTTGTGCGTGATGGGGAGATTTGGCTTTTAGGAAATCATCGGCTGCTGTGCGGTGATTCCACCAGTTCTGCAGATATGCGCCGGCTTATGCAAGGGCATGAGGCTGATATGGTGTGGACTGACCCGCCGTATAATGTGGACTACGCAGGGAAAGCCGGAAAAATCAAAAACGACAAAATGACGAAAGAGAAATTTGACCTTTTTTTAGCTTCTGCCCATAAAGTTATGGTTGAGGTTTTACGAGCTGGCGGTGCCATTTATGTGGCTCACTCTGAAGCTGGTGATGGCATGGCTTTTCGCCGGGCTTTTGTGGGAGCAGGTTTAAAGCTTGCGGCATGCCTTATTTGGCGTAAGCAGTCGGCTGTGCTTGGGCGTGGTG
>CAYJNA010000093.1:0-9175 GCA_964371225.1 uncultured Desulfovibrionaceae bacterium | reverse complement strand
ATCGTTTCACGAATGTAGTGAGTGAAAAAGCCCCGAAAGGAAAGGCCACTGCCAGACTGCAAGGGGGAAGCCGGTTTGTTAAGGCTGGCAAGGGGGCATGCCCCCGTTGAAGCCTTAACCCTGCGGAGCAAACAAGAAAATTATGGCGTAAAACAAATGGTAAGACGGTGACGTATTTCTACGTTATACAGAAAATAAATAAATATAGCCCTACCCCCATAACCGAGCCCCTTAACCCTACAAATCAAACAAGGAAGCACAGTTATTCTGTATTTTGCAAAGTTTTCTATTTTATGATACATGAAAATACCGCTTTTATAAAAAAGGTATTTATGAAAAAAGAACTTACCGTTATTATTCCAACACTGCAGAAAAATCCTCTTTTACCCTTACTTTTGCGTAATTTGCATGATGATGTTCATGTAAAAGAAATTATTATCATAGATAATAGCGGGCAGGGACTAAGTTTTCCTTCGGGAAAAATGAAAGTGTTAGCTTTAGAAGAAAATATCTTTGTGAATCCGGCATGGAATTTAGGTATGCAACATTGCAATACTGAATATTGGTGCCTTATGAATGATGATATTATGATTTCTCCGCAGTTTTGCTCTTTGGTTTTAAGCTTGCTTGAACCTTCCATGGGGCTTGTAGGTATCATGGGTGATTTTGTTAAATCTGTGGATTTACAAAAATATAAATACCCTATTGTGCCTGCTGAAAAAATTTACTTACGAGAAATGAATCATCTTTGCTATTGGTTTGGCATTGCTATGTTTGGGCATAGGAATAGCTATGTGCCCATTCCCGAGGAGCTTAAGGTTTTTTACGGTGATAATTACCTTTTACACGTAAATCGTACCCAAGGTAAATTGTGTTATGCTATTTGTGGGCAAGAATTGTATCATTTAGGTTCCTTATCTTCTTCGGAAGTAAGCCATCTTGGGCAGCTAGAAAAGCCCATCTATGAACAAGCATGCAAAAAATACACTGCTAAATGGGCGACTCAACAAGCTTTTAAACGTTTTTAGCTGTTTTTTTGTATAGAAGCCCAGCTTAGACGTAAAGTGATATAGCACACAAGAAATACAAATACATAGCCCATACTTAAGCTTGTATAGGGGATGGAGTAAAGCTCTAAACCTTCAAAACGCAGAGACAGCCAAGCTAAAGCAAAGGGGAGTGGCATGAGGCTGGCCATGCTGATACTGGCACGTGCAAAAAAATGCTTGCCAAAACTATCATGTGCCAATGTGTTCACGGCAAAATAAGCTTCTTTATTACCTGCGTGTAAAGCATTGATGCTAGCTTTATGATACTGTTGCATATCGTTTTGCATGTTATTGTAATATTTACCATGTATGCGTTGCAAGAGAGCATAAATGATTTTACCAATAATGACGCAATATAGAGCTAGTAAGGCACAGCCCAACCAGAAGCCAGTTTGCGCATCATTGGGCCAACGAAAAGGGGCGATGAGGAAAGTATCTAACCACAGCGGAATCCAGAAAGAAATATTTTGCATAATTTTATTGCAGTGAAAAAAGCTCCTACCCAAATCCTTTGAGGTAAGAGCTTTTTTATGAGTTATATATTTTACTTTATTACCATAAACGCATGTCAAAGAAACCGCGTAAAACATAATTAATACCTACCACGAAGGCAAGTACAATGAATAAACGCTTAAGCCATACGTCCGGAAGGTATTTAGCAGTGATGGGGCCAACCCAAGAACCCACCACAATGCCGGCTAATTCAATACCAATAAGCGGCCAGTAGACCGGAGTACCGCCGAACATAAAGGTAGAGATGGACACAATCATACCCACGAATACCGCAAAAGCCGAAGTTCCCGCAGCAAGGTACATGGGAAGTTGAGCGACACTAGTGAGGAAAGGCACCAATAAAAATCCACCGCCTACGCCTAAGAAAGAAGCCACTGAAGCGATGACGAATCCCCCTACAACGGGTACAAAGGTGCTGAAGGAAAATTCTACGCCACAGAAAGTAAACACCACACGTGATGCATTGATGCTTACTACCTTAACACGAGTTTGCTCCCCGCTGGAGTTATGATCTTTGGAAGCTTCTTCAAAAGCTTTGGCGGCAGCGGCGGCATTTTGTTTTTTAGCTTTGGCTGCTGGCGTTGTTTCATAGAAAAGGTAACATCCAAGCCCGAGTACGAAAAGTCCGAAAAATCCTACATAGCTGGAAAAATCTACTTTTCCGCGTGTAAGCATGGGAATGAGCGTGGCGCCTGCCAAAGAGCCAATGCCAAGGGCAATACCAAGAGGAAGTACAATGCGGCCTATGGACCAATATTTAAAAGATGAAATAAAGGCTGAACAGCCCACAAGCCATTGATTTGAAACGCGAATAGAGTCTGTAATACCTTTGTTTAAAGCCATGTCCTTTCCAAAGGAGCCGGCATAGTCTCCAAGGCCAAAGACGTTAATATGTCCTACAGAGGCCATAACGCCGCCAAATGCGCCCACAGTGGAAAATATCCAGCCTACCCAAATGGCCCAGAAAAAAGCTAGCACAGGGCTAATGCTTGGAGCACCCGGAATACCTAAAAAGCCTTTCGGCGCCGCTGGATCAATTTTTTTCGCATCTACAGCGGCGGCTATGGCAGACGCTAGGGGGCTTTGTTCTTGGGGATTATTTTGTTCTGCACTTGCTGTAGTGGTACTTTCGGCTGCATAGCTTACAGCTGGTGCAGTAGCACAAAGAACCATGCAAAGGGTAAAAGACATAAGAAAGGGGAGAATGTGAAATTTTTTCATAAATATTCCTTTTAAAGGGAAGTTACACAATTATTTGATATATAGTTGTGCTACTTGTTGTCGCAATTTTTACAAATGTCGCTATCTCCCTTTTTGAAAATAATGAGAGGACAGTTTTTACAGATATCGCCACCTGGGAAATAATCGCCGGGGCGAGTAATGGAAGCAGAGCCCTTGTTTGCTGCCATGCGCTGCATAAGTCTTTCCACAGTGGGGCCAATGTGCGGACCTGGAATAAAGACGTTAACTTCGCCGCGCTCGGTTTTTCCGGCATTATAGCTTCCAGAGCATGCAGGACAGCAATTGAAAGTGGTGTTGAGATAAGAATACACTGAGCCACCACAAGCAGACGAGCTCATGGTAATCATGGTGGGGAGAGGGTGAATATCTGTGGCGGCAGAGTAGTCTACGGCGAAATGGTATGATTGAATGTTATCACAGTAAAAATGTACCACGTGAGGATCCATAACGGCTTGCCCCAAGGGACCTACTGCTATGGCTTTGAGGGAATCCATGGGCATTTTGGGTTTGGAGCGCATGAAACGCTCTGCTTGTTCTAAGTCTACACAGTATTTTTTTTGACTTTTAATTTCTGCTTCATCAATTTCTTTCCACCCAAAACTTACACGTGAATTGGAACAGGCTAAAGTTTCTTTAGTGCCAAGAACAGTAAGTCCTTGCATGCGTGCGGCCACTTCCCATTGACAGTATGTCAATGGTTTTACCGGAACCACGTGGGCGGTACATTCTTTGAACTTTTCTACATCTTCGTCGGTAAATAAGAATGTAATGGCTATGGGGTGATGATACAGGCGCATAGAATCCATTAACAATTTTTCCATTTCTGCATAACTTAAAGACATATGACCTCCTAAATCTTCCTTTTGCGTCGTGCATATTATATAATACGCACTCCAGTGTAAAAAAATGTGTATTGCTACATACAATACCCTTTACGACTCACAATAAACTTAGGTAATTCATATAAGAGTACTAGCTCTTATGCACAAAAAAGTGTAATAATGCATTATTTCACAAGCTTCTTAATCATAGAATAATGATTCTTGTTAGTCAATAGGTATTTAAAATATAGTGTAAGAGTATGTTTGTGTTTTATATGTTTTACTTGTTGAAAATAAATAATTAATATTTAAAAATGCATCTTCAAAAAAACATAATAAAAAATAAATAAAAAGCTCTTTGAGATTTATTTCTCAAAGAGCTTTACAAAATGAATATAAGTGTGATTTACTTTATGATTTAGTTCCAAGCCACTGGTATAATGTTTTATAGAGAAGTTCTGGATCTATGGGCTTGGTTAAGTGGTCATTCATGCCATGGGCAAGGCTTTTTTCTTTATCTCCCGACATGGCATGCGCCGACATGGCAATAATGGGTAATTGTGCATAGCGTGCTTGTTCTCTAATTTTCATGGTGGCTGTGAGGCCGTCCATGATAGGCATTTGAATGTCCATGAGTACGAGATCGTATGCTTTTGCATGAAGCATATGCAGTGCTTCTTGGCCATCGTTGGCTGTTTCTACTGAATAACCACCTCGTTGCAATAATTCTTCAGCTATAAGTTGATTTATTTCATTATCTTCCACAAGAAGTATTTGGCCTGAGCCTAGCGGAAGATTTGCATAATCAATTCCTGTGCCTTCAAGAGTGTCTATAATTTCTTGCTTGGGGCTTATGGCAAACACACTGGAACAGTAGAAGGTTGCCCCTTGTCCCAAGGTGCTTTCCACCCAAATATCACCTTGCATCATCTGGGCTATGCTACGCGAAATAACAAGGCCAAGACCTGTGCCACCAAATTTACGCGTAACAGAGCTATCCGCTTGAGAAAAAGCTGAGAAAAGTTTATCGATTTGTTCTTGGTTAAGACCTATGCCAGTATCTGTGACGCTAAACAGACAATGCAATTCTTCGCCAATTTGTTCTGCTTTTTCAATGCTTAAAGTAACCATTCCCTCTGAGGTAAATTTTATGGCATTACTTACAAGGTTAAATAAAACTTGTTTTAATCGTAAAGCATCACCAAGGATAACTGTTAAAGGGTGCGCCCCTTTTTCTATGAAAAATTTCAGACCTTTTTTACTGCTCATGGGCTCATAAAGCTCATAAATTTCAGTGCATAACTCGCGTAATGTAAAGGGCGCTATTTCCATCTCTAGCTTTCTGGCTTCAATTTTAGAAAAGTCCAGAATATCATTGATAATGCGCATGAGATTATTAGCGGAAAAAAGAGATTTTTGTACATAATACAGTTGATTATGTTTAAGCTCTGTATGCTCTAGGAGATGTAGTAAGCCTAAAATACCATTCATGGGCGTGCGGATTTCATGACTCATATTAGCTAAGAATTCGCTTTTGGCTTGGGCATTTTTTTCTGCAAGTTCTTTGGCTGCACGTAGGTCATTTTCGGTTTTGTGAATTTCTGCCATCATAGCTTTTTTAGGCCGTAAATCTCTGATGTATCCTATAACCCCTATTTTTCCCATGTAGGAAGCACGGCGTACAATCACTTCCACAGGCATATCTTCGCCTGTATACGGATTTACGCAAAGAAATTCTAGTTGTGCATGACCTATGGTAAAACCGTCTTGCATGTTTTGTTGAATTATAGCAGCAGAAAGCTCTCCATTGGGCTGAAATTCAGGGACGGTAGTAAAAAATTCTTTTAAATACTTGTGTTTATCTTCGTATCCAAAAAGAATGGCGCATGCTTGATTACAATACACAAGCTCAGCGTTTTCATTCCAAAAGTGTACACCCATGGGCATGGCATCTAATATGGCTTGATTTCGTAGTTCGGCCTCTTCTGCTTTGGCTTGCGAAGCTTTGATTTCTCTTAAATCACGCGTATAGGCTAAAATAACTTCATCTTGATTGTACATGGTGCGTATAAGGGTAATCTCTGCAGGAATAAGGTTTCCATATCTGTCCATGTGCAGCCATTCAAAATGGGCATGTCCGTCCCTAAAAGCAGCGGTGAGGTATTTAAAAGCTTGCTCGCTGCTTAGCTCGCCTGAAGGTTGATATTTGGGAGAAAGGCCATGAAATGCAGCTAAACACTCTTCTTTATCATCGAAACCAAAAAGTTTTTGCACAGCAAGGTTACAATCAATATTATTAAATTCTCTATCAAAAAGGTTTGAGCCTAATGGCATGCCATTTAACATCATTTTGATGCGCTCTTCTGCCTCTTTTGCTGAGGCTTGACTGGCTTTAAGTTCACGCAAATCGTAGATGTATTCTGCTATAAACTCAGCACCATCATAGGAAAATTTGCGTAAAATAACCTCAGTGGGAAAGGGATTACCCTCATTATCAAACCAAATCCATTCTAATTTGCGTTGTCCTTCTTGCGCTGCTTTAATGATTTCATCTGCAGCATATTCGATGGAATTTCTTCCATTGGCTTGAATTTCTGGATAATATTTTGTGGGAGTTAGGCGATAGTCTTCAGCTTTTTCTATATTGAAGAGTTCTAAAAAGCTTCCATTACAATCTACCAATTCAAAATCTTTGCTCCACAAACACATGGCTGTGGGAGAGGCTTCTAAAACGGCCTTAATATTACGATCAGTGGTGTATTTTAGTTGGTCATTTTTAGCATTATGCATATAGCCAACCACAATGGTTTGGCCTTCAAAATGGAGTGTGGTAAGCGTATATTCTACCAGTTTTTCACCGCGTCCGGGGGGAGTGTGTAGCCAGAAAAAACGAAAATAATGCTCTTCTAATGCTGTAGCAAGAAAGTTTTTTTTCGCCATGACTGAGGAATTTCCATCCGGTTGAAAAGAAGGATTGTAATAAGAGAAGTTGGCGGCAATTTCCTCTTCTGATTGAGCGCTGAAAAACTCAAAAAAAGACGCTGAACAGTATAAAACTTCGCCTTGCGATGACCAGCTACATATAGGGGCTTTGTGTTCTTGGAAAGTTTGCCTAAGGAAGCTTTTTAGGTGATTTTTTTGAGATACGGAGAGATATGACATGAAAAATCCTTTGGAATCAGGAAGCATGGTAGGGCATATAAGGAAAATTTTTGTAATGTATCATCATTATCTTATACAATATAATACCAAGAATGTGTTTTGAAAAGTATTTTTTTGTAAGAAATAGTACTTTTAACGTGTATGGAAAGAGTTTGTTTTACATAAAAAACTAAGTACACTGTGGAATTTTTACGGCTATGCTCGTGAAAAATAAGATTTTATTTAGTATGGCTTCATTACTATGCAACTTTATTAAAATGTGCAATAGTTATTTAAGACAATATATTTCAACTTTGGAGGTTTCTAATGAAACGAATGACTTTTGGTTTATTTCCTTTGCTCCTTGTGTTGGGGCTTTTTGTAGCATCTGTTTCTCCTGCGCATGCAGAAAAAGCAAAGTCTTTGGATGTTGAAGTGTTTTTATTAACCACAGAAAATGCCTCTGGCCTTGGAGCTTCTGTGGGAACAGTTACCTTTGTTGAATCCCCTTATGGGCTTATTATCCAGCCTAATTTAAAAGGTTTACCAGCAGGGCAGCATGGCTTTCATATTCACGTTAATCCCGCCTTACACCCCATGGAAAAAGACGGTAAAAAGGTTGCCGGCTTAGGTGCTGGAGGCCATTATGACCCCGCCAATACGGGAAAACACCTTGGCCCTTATGATTCACAAGGGCATTTAGGTGACTTGCCTGTTCTCTTTGTTGAAAAAGACGGCAGTACGCCTGTGGCTTCTTTAGCACCACGCATTAAGTCATTGGATGAAATAAAAAATCGTTCACTTATGATACATTTTCATGGTGATAATTATTCTGATACCCCTAAATCTCTTGGCGGCGGCGGCGCACGTTTAGCCGGTGGCATCATCAAATAGTATTTGTATAGTAAGATTCCTGCAGACTTTACTCTGTGGAGTCTTTTGGAGCGTTAACGATAACTCTTCAATTGCTATGGCTAAGCGAAAATAATGTTATTCTAAATTATGAGACCTCTGAGTAATTCATTGCGTAAGGTCTCATGGAGCATTGACGTGAGTTAAAGCGACTAAAAACCAAGAACAGGCGGAGCTTTGCTTCGCCTGTTCTTATGCCTTTACTTCTGTGTTATAAATATTTCTATATAGGTATATATAAAAATATTTATTGAAATATAATTATGCAGAGGCTTTATTATAAGAAATATTTCGTTTTATGTAGTGATTTGATAATGTATAAAATGCGCTAACTTCGTGTTAAAGTATGCCCAATCCCAAAGCTATGGCAATACCAAGAAGCATAATACCTGTAATGGATTGTACAAGGCTCATGGTGATTTTATGTAAGTAGCGTTTGCCTAAAAGTACCCCTGTTAAAGCACCTGCCATGCCCACAAGAGCAAGAGTGCCCACGTGTTCTGTTTGCACAGTGGCAAAGCCTACAGTCCAAATACTCACACCATACACAAGCAAGCGGGCTATATCTACCATGAAGCCCACCACGGCATTCGTGCCCACAAAGGCTGACGGCTCAATATTTACTTTGGTTAAGAAAGCGGAACGTAATGCTCCTTGATGGCCTGAAAACCCCCCAAAGAAACCTGAAAGTAAGCCACCAAGCACAAGGTATTTCCTATCAAATTTCCAAGCTCGTATGGAAGGAAGGAGTTCCACTAAGGCAAAGAAAAACATAAAAACAGCAATGATAAGTTTTAAAGGTGTCACAATGGCTTCATGCCCTGCTATGGTATAGCGGCCTAGTTCTTCAAAATGTGACACATAACCCAGCATTGCCGCCCCCACAAAGGCTGCCATAATGGCAGGAATACCAAAGGCCATGACAAGGATTTTATCGGCATTTTTCCCTACCACGATTACCTTGAAGATATTATTGGCAAAATGCACCATGGCTGTAACAATGACAGCAAGTTCTGGAGAGAAGAAAAAAGCATATGCTGGCAATAACAATGTACCGAGGCCAAAACCAGAATACAGAGTAAGCGCAGATATGCTTAAAGCAGCGACAAAAATGGTGATGAGTTCCATGACATCCTCTTAAAATTTTATTATTATACAACTAAAATATAAGAAAACATTTTTTTATTAAAAAATAATTAAGCTTCAAAATTTTTTTAATTCTTTTCTTATTCATGTATTACCACGAGAATATAAGTTGTTTATAAAATATTTTGCCATAAAAACATGAGAATATGGTTTTCGTTAAAAAATAGTTAAGGTGAAAAATAATATACATTTTTTACTTACTATCTTTATTTTAGATGTGTTTTTACGCAGTTTTTGCTTTGGTACACTAAGGCAAAAATGAGCGTGTTTTGGGGAGTCTGGTGGGCTGGGGAGAAGGACAACATTTAAAGCCTCATTTATAAGACCTCTGAACAATTCCCTGAATTTTGA
>CAYJNA010000092.1:0-9232 GCA_964371225.1 uncultured Desulfovibrionaceae bacterium | reverse complement strand
GAGCGTGCCTTTCTTAAAAACGAGTGGAAACACGTTTTTAAGCATCGACTAAATAGTTAGCATTTGAAGCATTTTATCAAGCGTATCCTTTAAGGGTACGCTTTTTTTTGTAATAAAATATGTCATAAAAATATTTTGTATTGCAATTTTGTGTATAAAAACAAATTGTTAAAATTTTATTTTCACTGAAATATTTCACTCTTACGCCAAAGGCAAAAAAGCGCATCTTGCCAGAGAAGCATGAAAAATATTTTTCAACATTTTACATGGAAGGTGACATATGCAAGAAGCTTTTACGTGGGCGCATGAATTTACAGTGGCATGGGAGGGTGGTTTGAGTGAACATCCCCAAGATGCTGGTGGAATAACGCATTATGGCGTGTCCTACGCTTGGTTGCAGCAATTGGAAGAAAAGCATCGCCAAGAGGCTGAAAAGCTGGCTGCCACCGCCGATGGCTGCAACGCATGGGATGCGCATGACATGGCAAGCCCCTATGATTTTAATAGTGACGGTATAGTGAATAAAGAAGACATACGAGCTTGCACAGCAAATGATGCCAAGGCGCTTTTTTATACACATTTTTGGCAAGCCTTGCACTGCGCCAAACTCCCCTTAGCCTTAGCTGTAGTGCTGTATGACAGTGCCGTAAACATGGGCGGGCCAAGGGCTGTACGCTTGCTACAAGAGGCGTGCAATGTGGTGGGCGAAGCACATTTGGATGAATTTACCTCTTTAAAAGAGGATGGTATTTGCGGTGCAAAAACATGGGCTTTGGCTAAGGCTTTACAAGAACATGGACTTGATTTTTATACAGCGCGGCTATGTGTACGGCGCAGGGTGCATTTTTATGGAAAAATTGTACAGAAAAATCCTAAAAATGCTGTGTTTTTACAAGGGTGGAAAAATCGTTGCCAAGCCTTGTTAGAACATCTTGCGCTCATGGAAAGAGATATTTCTTAAGGTTCCTGCATAATTCACTGTGTGGAGTATTTTGTCTTACACTGATGCATTTTTGTTAGTGAAGGCATGGTGCAGGATTTTTAAGCTTGAGACGCCGGAGAGAGTGCATGGAAAAAAAACGAAGACCCAACAAAGCTACTGTACAAAAAACCTTACAAGAGCGTTTATGGCGCCTAACTCAAAGCTTGGGAGAGGCTGAAGTGGGGCAGAAAGGTATAGAGCTCATTAAAGAAATGAAGGAACTATACAGTATGTTAGAAGAAAATTCTTTATCGCATAAGGCAGGGCGTGGTGCTCAAGGTTCAGGAGAAGCTGCATCCGTAGTGGTGCGTTGGCAAATGCCGGAACATGTGGAATCGTCCAAGGAGGAACCGTCATAATGACTGCCTTGGTAAAAAAAACGGAAATTCTTACATTGCCTTACAAGCCGCGTCCTTTGCAATGGCAATTTCATGAAAAGCGTACGCGTTTTTGTGTGCTCCTATGCCATAGACGTTTTGGAAAAACCGTGGCCGCTGTTAATGATCTTTTGCGGCAAGCCATTTGTAGTGAACAAAGCGATTGGCGTGCGGCCTATATGGCGCCCTTTTTGTCGCAAGCCAAAGCGGTGGCATGGGATTATGTGAAATTTTTTGCCGGTAGCATACCGGGGGTACGGTTTTTAGAAACGGAATTGCGTTGCATTTTGCCTTCCGGTGCCAGCATTCGCTTGTATGGTACAGATAACGCCAATGCATTGCGTGGATTGTATTTAGATGATGTGGTTTTAGATGAACCGGCAGATATGCCTCGTGAAACATGGTCGCGTGTGGTACGTCCCATGCTGGCAGATCGTAAAGGAAGAGCTTTATTTTGCGGTACTCCCAATGGCATTGATAATTTACTGCATGATGTCTGGGAAGAAGCGGGAAAAAATATACATGCGGCACAACCTTTGTGGTCGCGTTTTAGTTATAAAGCTTCGGAAACAGGATATTTGGCAGTAGATGAATTGCAAGCGGCGCGTTTTTCCATGGCAAGAGAAGAGTATGCACAAGAATTTGAATGTTCTTTTGCGGCAGCCGTACGCGGTGCGTATTATGCAGAAATTATAGAAAGGCTGGAAGGGGAAGGACGCATTACCACAGTGCCACATGCACCGGAATTGCCGGTACATACGGCATGGGATTTAGGTATGGATGATGCCACAGGCATATGGTTTTTTCAGGTACAAAGCGGAGGGCAATGGCGTGTGTTGGAATATATAGAAGACAGCGGGCAGGGCTTGGAGCATTACATACAGCTCTTGCAATCAAAGCCCTATGTCTATGGTTCACATATGGCACCGCATGATATTCGTGTGCGTGAACTGGGAACTGGCCTCAGCCGCCTTGAGGTAGCAAGGAAGCTAGGCATTCAATTCACTGTATGCCCATCCCTCAGCCTTGCCGATGGCATCAACGCGCTTCGTGTGTCCTTGGCGCGCATGTATTTTGATAAAGACAAATGCGCGGCAGGGCTGAGAGCTTTGCGGCAATACCGTAGGCAATGGCGACCACGCCAAGAAGTGTATAGCAATGCACCCTTACATAATTGGACAAGTCATGCGGCCGATGCTTTACGTTATGCCGTGCTGGGCTTTAAGCCACAAGAAACCGCAGGGCAGGGAAAAAAAGCTCTTATTCAATACGATATATGGAGAAATATATGAATTATACTTATTTTGTAGCCCCTAGTCATGAGCCTTTGGCCAGTACCTTTCGCAAAGCTCTTTTTTTACGTATGCAGGAAGAAGGGCTTTTAGGCTTTACCATGCATGCCTTTACTAGCCCCACTGTGCAAGACTGGCTTTCACTTACGGCCGCACACAAGGGGTGGTTACTGTGCTGTGTGCAAGAAGGCGATTCTTTCACAGCGGAAAAAGTACGCGGCATGGCCATGCTTATGCCGTGGCAAGGGCGTGTATGGACTTTTGATTTCACAGCCTTTAGAGCACATTTTACTGAGGCCGTAGCCATGAGTCGTGGCGCTTTATCGTGGATTTTCGCTCATGCGCCTTGTGATAGCGTTATGGGCTTGAGCGCTTTAAGCAATAGACATGCATGGCGACTGGCAAAGCAAGCGGGCTTTGAAGTGCTGGGCACAGTGCAAGGGGCATGCTATATGGCGCGCAAATGCTCCTATGAAGAGGGGGTGTTGGTTATGGCGCGGCGCAGTGAGCATGAGCTATGCACCTCCCCTACAGCATCTTTATCTTCTAAAGCCATACACAAAGCCCCCATGCAAGGCTTGTTGAAAAAAACAGATTCTTCGCAAAAGTACCTTGCCAAGGGGCAAAGCTACACCAGCTCCCGCCCCAGCCATACAGCGCGACCTATGATGCGTACTAAATGTTCTGTGTGTTCGCAACTATCCACTTCAATGGGGCTATAATCAGGATTTAGGCTAGATAGGATAATTTTCCCTGGCATGGCGTTGACGGTTTTGAGGTAGACCATGTCTTCCACACCCACAGCGTACATGTGCCCCGGTTTAGGGCTGGTTTGGCTTTGATCAATAAGCACCACATCATTATGTAAAATGTGCGGTTGCATACTATCTCCGGTAACACGCAAAAGTACCATACTGGAAGGGGTGCCCTTACGGCACAAAAAATCAAAACGAAAAGCATAGTGACGCACATGTTCTGCACTGGTTTCAAAACTGCCACCACCGGCAGAAAGCCGTGCCTCCACCATGGGGACTAAAATAAGATTATTTCCTTCGCCACTGTCTTGAATAGAGGGGGGAGAGGTGTTGCCGGCCAAAAGCCAATCTAAAGAACAATTTAAAGCTTGCCCCAATCGAACGGCAAATTCTCCCTTTGGCATTTGACCATGCTCATATTGTTGAATGGTAGTAAGGCTTACGCCAATGCTTCTGGCAAGGTCTTGTTTACGTATACCAAGATTTTCACGCCTTAGGCGTAGGCGTTCGCCAAATGTTAGCTCATTTTCCAACATAGTCCCCCTCCAGCGTCTAAGGCCTTTTAAAAATGTACTGCATACCTAGTATATAAGAAAAGTTTTAAAAATATGCTAGAAAAAAAATTTTTTAATGCAAAATAGCAAAGATAGAAAATTTTTTTCACAATAAGTGAATGGGGTTTTCGCAGCACACAAAATTTTTTCCCACTAAATATACAAAGTTTTCTTTTAAAATAAAATTTAAATTGTAAATTTAGCGAAAAAGACTTGCAAGATGCAAAATACTCGTTTACGTATATAGCGTATTGTGTATTTAAAAAAAGATAAGTTGCAAGGAGGAAGTATGTATTCACTTAGTGAGGAGTTAGGACGTTTAGATAGGCTATTACTTTGCTTGAGCAAAGAATCATCTTCAAACATACAAACACAACATTTGCTTCATACAGCGCGGCGCCGAGTGCAATCGCTGGAAAAGAAAACACGCGCTTTTGAAACTTATTTATGGCTTTCTGATAAATCCGTGACCGGTTCTGGTGGTGCAGCGCCTTTATGCATGAGTACAATGCCGCCGCAAAGTAATAGAGCTTTAAAGCCTCATATGCCCCCCACTGGGCTGAGAACATGTGCAACAAAAACCCTGTTTGAGTATACATATGTACAGTGAAGCATCCCTCATGGAACCGTGGAAAGAGGAATATCAGCTCGTAGATGATGCTGGCATCCTGGAAAAATCTTCTGCTCCTGCGAAGGTGTATATGGAACAGTTAAAGCCTGTGAGAAAATCGTTACAAGCAGTGAGACATACTGATAGTCAAAGCAAAGCTACTTTGCAGCCTAGTGTTCACACGTCATATACACACTCTCCTGTGCATGTTCAGGGGTATAGACAAAATACAAAAGAAGCGGGTGCGTCTCTTTTGCCAGAAACCGCCTCCATGCTAGCAATGATTTTACAAAATGATGCTACACTGGTGGATATATTAGCGCAATTTGGAGGGCAAACAGTACGAATTCCTGCGCGATGGCCACCACGAGGTGTGTCGCAAAGAAGTAAAAGGCATATCTTGCGGCAAGTGCTGAGTCCTAAGCAGATGGAAAAGGTCGTTGCCCATTATGGAGGTACTGAACTGTATATTCCGCGCTGCACGCAGCATTGGCATCATATACGTAATACTAGTATCGTTCGCGCCTTTAGTAAGGCCACCCAAAGGGGAGCTAGCTCTGGGCAAACGGTGCAAAATCTTGCGCAGCGTTATCACTTGTCGGATAGACGCATATGGAGTATCTTAAAAAACACTGTGCTTACTTGCGAGGAAGATGCTACTAAGCCTCCTCAAAATAAAGGAAATATTGTAGATATTGACAGTGATAATCATATTCAGTAAATTTACTTTTTGCTATCAATTACCTAGGAGGTTCTATGGGTGATGCCATAGTTGTAGTCTGTGTTGTTATTGCAGCCTTATATATAATCAAGCGTTTTGTGGGAAAGAAAAAATCTGCTTGCGGTTGTGGTTCTTCTGGTGGTTGTGCTGCTTCTGCAGAGGGCGGCGGTTGTTGCGGTGGTCAAAGTACTGCAGAAGCTTCTGAAAAAGCATGCGCTTGTGATAAAAAGTAACTATTTTTCCTACACTATTTTAAGGCATGGCGTGGCTATGCCTTTTTTTTGCGCTATTTCATAAAGCTATGAAAGACACCTGCATACTCTATAAGGAGGAAGGCCAGAGTAGCCTTCCCCCATGGTACAATTATTCAGCGGAGGGATTATTTACGGTGAAGCCTTTGGACGGGCCGGTGGAAGCTGAGGTGCCAGCCATTTTTGAAAGGTAAGTATCCTTTAAGTTTTTAATGTGCTCACCGGTATTTTCAAAATAGCTTAAGTGCATTTGCTCATCAGCAATGATGCTCTCAAACAATTTGGCGCTAAGAATATCAAGATTCTCCTTACACAATTGAATAAAGGCATTGTAGGTTTCAATGGCGGTTTCTTCTTCTTCCACATTGAAATCATACAGCTTTTCAATAGCTTGCCCCTTGGTTATTTTTCCAGCAGGGGTGGCAGTGGGCTCACCGCCAAGTTCTTTAATTCTTTCAGCAAAAGCTTCTGCATGGCGCATTTCATCAATGGCTATGAGTTTCATATTGGCAGCCAGTTCACCATAGTCTTTATCATCCAAATTATAATGCTGATTCATATATTGATGAATAGCTTGTAACTCCATGGCACGAGCTTTATTTAAAGCATCTATGACAATTTTCTTGCGATTAGCGCGGTCACCCATGATGATCTCCATTGGTAAAAAGGTTACAGAATACATAAATGTGTGCAATTTTTCGTAACGTATGTTCTAGAGTGCGTCCCCTAATGCGGCGCAAAGGGGATTATGTTGCAGCACTGCGCCCAATAGGAGCCTAGCGGCTAGAAGCCTTCAAAATACGCCATGGCGCCCTAGGAGAGGCTTTTTAGTATACAATTAGCACTATAGTTAATTAAGTATGCAATCTTCCGTATATTTTTACTAAATGTCAAGTGTCATTTGTGTACAGAATAGAAAATATGTAGTGCAGTATCTATGCTCTTTACTTATGTGCAACTACAGCGCTTAATAAAGAAAATTACACATTTTATCGTATAAATGGGGGCAAAGGCTTTGTTCTTGCTAGCCATCTGGGGTGATTTTTGCTACTGTCACTTTTTTCACACAGTTTCACAAAGGATGATTCTATCATGTTGGCAATATTAGATTACAAGGCCGGAAATCAGACATCGGTGAAGCGTGCTTTAGAGCATGTGGGCATTGAAGCTGTCATCACCGATGATATGGCTGTTTTACAAAAAGCCAAGGGCATAATTTTCCCCGGTGTGGGTGCTGCCGGACAAGCCATGCAACATTTAGAAGAAAGTGGCATGGGCGCAGTGTTAAAATCTTGCATAGCTCAAGGGCTTCCTTTATTGGGTATCTGCCTTGGCTGTCAAATATTGTTAGAACACAGCGAAGAAAATAATCGTGATACCTTGGGCGTCATTGCTGGTAAGTGCTTGCGTTTTCCTCAAGGCCTACAGGAAGAAGACGGTACCCCTGTGCGTATTCCACATATGGGATGGAATGGCATAAAGCTTCAACAAGACTCATTGCTCTTACAAAATGTCCCTGTGGATGCTGAATTTTACTTTGTGCATAGTTATTATGTGCAGCCCAGTGCAGAACTTGTCATAGCCACCACCTATTATGGTATGGAGTTTTGCAGTATTTATGGGCGTGATGGCCTATGGGCATTGCAATTTCACTTGGAAAAGAGTGGCGAGCCCGGTTTACAAATTTTAAAGAATTTTTATGCCTACTGTGTGGAAAAAGGGGGCAACAATGCTTAGTAAACGTGTAATACCCTGCTTGGATGTGCGCGACGGCAAACTCACCAAGGGTGTAAAATTTGAAGGCAATGTGGATATTGGCGATCCTGTGGAAACCGCCAAACGCTACTATGACGAAGGTGCCGACGAAATAGTTTTTTACGACATCACCGCCTCCCATGAAAAACGTGGTATTTTCTTAGATGTGGTGGAACGCGTGGCTGCGCAAATTTTCATTCCCTTTTGCGTGGGCGGGGGTATCTCCACTGTGGAAGATATGCGCGCCGTACTCTTGGCCGGTGCAGAAAAGGTTTCCATCAACTCCGCTGCTGTGAAAAATCCTGAGCTTATCAGCGCAGGGGCGGCGGCCTTTGGTTCGCAAGCCATAGTGGTGGGTATGGATGTGAAGCAAGTGGAAAAAAGCACGCTTATTCCATCCGGTTATGAAATAGTCATTCATGGCGGTCGTAAGCATATGGGGGTGGATGCATTACAATGGGCACAGCGCTGTGAAGAGCTGGGTGCAGGGGAGCTATGTATTAATTCCATTGATGCCGACGGCATGCGCGATGGCTATGAACTTACCCTAACACGTCTTATTTGCGAAAATGTGCATATCCCTGTTATAGCTTCCGGCGGCGCAGGCAGCCCGCAGCATATGTATGAAGCTGTGAGCGAAGGGAAGGCGTCTGCGGCGCTTATCGCATCCATTGTACACTATGGGCAATATAGCATAGCCCAATGCAAGGAGCATATGGCACAGCGCGGCGCAAAGGTTCGTTCCCGCATTAGATAGTCATAATACGTACTGGTAAAAATATAACTTAAAGCCCAGAATGCTGAATAAACTTTGCCATAAGGCAAGGCTTATAGGGCGGGCACATAGCGGTATTTTTATAACAACATCTGGAAATATTCTTTCGTGAGTAAATAATATTGGGGAAAGCTTTTTCTACAGCCAAGAAAAGGTTTTCCCCATTCTTTTTCTTAAATGGTGCCAAAGGTGCGCCTTAGATAAATTTTTATGATACATATACAAGAATATGCTGCACAGTGGCAGGCATTGCAAGATTTTTTGCAAGCACACAGCTCTACACAGGCTTTGGCTTTAGCTTTTTCAGGGGGGCTGGATAGTCGCTTTGTGGCACATGCAGCGCAAAAGGCCGGTGTTGCGCTCACATTGTTTCATGCCAGCGGAGTGCATGTGCCCCGCGCAGAAAGCCATTTTGCACGGCAATGGGCACAAGAGCGTGCATTTACCTTAAAAATATTCCCCTTGGAGGTATGCGATTTACCTCATGTGTACAATAATAGCGAACAACGCTGTTATCATTGTAAAAAACACTTGCTACATGTTTTTATGACAGCGGCTCAGGCACAGGGTTTAGCCTTGTGCGATGGAACCAATGCCGATGACTTGCAAGCCCATCGCCCTGGCTTACGCGCTTTACAAGAATATAAGGTGCTTTCCCCCTTGGCACAATGCGGTATTACCAAGCATGTCGTACGCGCTTTGGCAGCTTCCACAGGGCTGGAGCAAGCGCAACAAAAGGCTAGCCCTTGTTTGCTCACACGTTTACCCTATGGCGCTGTGGTGGATTCGCAGCTTTTACAAAGTATTGATGCGGCAGAAGAAGCCTTGCATCAGGCTGGTGTGCCCGAGTGCCGTTTGCGTATATGTCCACAGCCTTTGTTACAAGTGACTAAGGTTTGCCCCCTCACAGAGGCGCAGATGCAAGACATACTCACAAAGCACGGTTTTACAGAGGCCGCCATTGTACACGAAGACATATTGAGTGGCTATTTTGACAGAAAATGAAGCTGTAAAAAAGGGAAAGCCTTAAAAGAAGGGCAAAAGGGGCATCATTATGAAATTTACATGGCGCTAAAATTTTCTTTCAAAGATAAGGCTCTGTCGCAATTAAAGTTTTTTGGAAAGGGGGTCTGGGGGAAGAACCTTTTTTTCAAAAAAGG
>CAYJNA010000091.1:6597-9376 GCA_964371225.1 uncultured Desulfovibrionaceae bacterium | reverse complement strand
AGTGAGCGTGCCTTTCTTAAAAACGAGTGGAAACACGTTTTTAAGCATCAACTAAGTATGCTAGGTAATAACCGTTTTATTTCTTTTCGGCAGGGGCAGCTTCAGGCTTAGCTTCTTCCTTAGCTGGTGCTGCTTTTTCTTCTTGAGTCTGTGCCGGCTTTTCTTCTTCCTTTTGCTCTTCCTTTTTTTCTGGAGCTTTTAAGGGCTCTTGCTGTAAAACTTCTTCAGGCATGATGGATTTATACGTAACTTTTTGTGTATTGATGGCGGTGATAACTTCAGAGGTAATGTCAACGCTTTTGTCAAAGGAAAGAGCAGACTCAGAACCTAAGATAATGGCGTACTTCTTTTCAGCACGATGGGCATCAAGGGTACGTTGTACAAGGTCATTTAAGATATTGACTACATTTTGCTCTTCAGCATTCATACGTTGTTGAAATTGCGTAAACACAATTTGAGCTTCTTGCTGCAATTGTGCATTTTCAGGGTCAGCTTGCAACTTTGCTTGCAAAGTGGCCAATTCAATTTGCATATCACCTTGAATATTCTTTAGAAATTCTACGCCGGCTTTGCCTGGCTCGCTATCGCGGAAAATGCGCGCAGTATCCACCACAGCAAAGGTTAATTCACTGCTACTGGTGGCTTTTTTTTCTTCGGCAGCGTTACACGCCGTCATGAGGCTAAGAGTAAGAAGCATAAGAGGTAGAATGCGAAACATAAGGACTCCTTTTAATGAGAAAAACACATTTGACGCAATCTCTTAGTGCTTTCCTAAAATATATAATAAAAATAGACTTATAGCAAAACGCTAAAAAGCCAAGGGGCACGATACATCTTTTTAGTGTGAATTTCAAGGAAGATATATGGGCTTTGACTACGAAGCATAAAGAGAGAAAAGTGTGTAAGGTGAACAAATTAAAAAAAGTCTAAAAATTTTCTTGAAAAAAAGAGCAAAGCATTGCATGGTGCGGTTACGAATATGCTACAAGGCCAAAGAAGCCCATTGTTTAAGACGTATCAATGACTTTTTAAAAGTCTTTTAATCTTACTTTGTCGGCGAATGGGTGCTGTTTTAGGTAAAATACCTCATGCAAAACCAAGGCCTGTACACCTTAGGGGAGAACCATGGAATTTAGTTTTTTTTCAATGATTGAAGAGGCAAGCCTCATTGCAAAAGCGGTGCTTGCTTTGCTTTTACTCATGTCCATTGTAAGCTGGTCACTTATGTTTCAAAAATGGTTTATGTTGGGTGCGGCTAGGAAAAAAGCCACACAGGGCATGGAACGTTTTGAAAAGGCGAAGGATTTACGAGAAGCTGTACAATCTCTCGGCTCAGACCCTGCCTCCCCTTTATATTTTGTGGCGCATCAAGGCGTTATGGAATTTAATAAATCTAAGGAGCTTGGTAACGCTTCAGAAATTGTGGTGGATAATGTGAGCCGCTCATTACACCTTGGTGTGGGCACGGAAGTCACACGTATGCACCGTAAGTTGGCATTACTGGCTACCACAGCCAATACGGCGCCCTTCATCGGCCTTTTTGGTACAGTATGGGGCATTATGCATTCTTTCCATTCCATTGGTATGTTGAAATCTGCCTCTTTAGCCACAGTGGCACCCGGTATTTCTGAAGCCTTGGTAGCCACAGCCATTGGCCTTGCAGTGGCGGTACCAGCCACAGTGGGATATAATATTTTCTTGGGAAAACTTGGTGAAATTGAAAACATGCTGACCACCTTTGCCGGTGTGTTTTTAAACCGAGTACAACGCGAAATTAACGCGCAAAGACCCATCACAAGAGCATAAATTATGGGTGCAAACTTAGGAAATAAAGGCGGTTTTGTAGCCGATATTAACGTAACGCCTTTTGTGGACGTTATGCTGGTGGTGCTCATTATTTTTATGGTGGCTACGCCCATGATGAGTGAAGGGCTTGAAGTGGATTTGCCGCAAACAAAGCATGTGGATGTACTTCCCACTGAAAAAAATAATCTTGTGCTTACAGTGCGTAAAGATGGAAGCTTATTTATAGATAAATATAAAGTGACTCTCAGTGACCTGGAAGTAAAACTTGTGGAGCTTGTAAAAAAACAAAATAAAGGGCTTTTTTTACAAGCTGATAAAGAAGTTCCTTATGGTGTTGTAGTAGATGTTATGGGGCAAATAAAGGCCGCTGGCATTGAAAAACTTGGAGTGGTGGCCACACGTACAGAATCAGCCCCACCCCTTGCCCAAGATCCTAAAAAATAGGTTTGGCATGCAATTTCTTGCTTATATATTGGCTCTTACCCTACATGTGGGTTTTGTTGCAGGTGCGTACCTTTGGCCTGGGGATGGTCAGGTAAAAGCGGTGGAAGCGCCTGTGTTTATTTCTTTGGTAGATGATGAAATTGGTGGCAATGAATTACCTTCCCCAATTTTAGGCGCCGCCGGTAAGCCGGCTGAGAAAATAGCTCCTTCTTTGCCTTCTAAAGAAATAGCGCCGCATGCTGTGGAGCAAGAGCAGGAAGTTCTTGAAACACCGGATGCCGCTGAAAATGTTGTACAGCCAGAAGAACCTAAGCAGGTTTTGCCAGATCCTAAACCTGCGCCTGTTCCTCCCAAAGAAGCGGAAAATGCCATAGAAATTCCTAAAGAGGATGCTAAGCCAAAACCTGAGCCTAAGCCCGAACCTAAGCCCAAGCCTAAGCCCAAGCCTAAGCCTGAACCTAAACCGGAGCCCAAGCCCAAACCTAAACCTAAGCCAGCGCCCAAACCCGCAGCTAAGAAGCCAGCACCC
>CAYJNA010000091.1:0-6497 GCA_964371225.1 uncultured Desulfovibrionaceae bacterium | reverse complement strand
CCGCGCCGCACGAAACCGCGCCTAGCGCAGCCAAGGCACAAGCGCAGCAAAATGAAACTATAACACCTAGCTCCTCGAAAGCCCCTGCTATGGCTGAGGCTATGGAGCAAGATATACCCACGGAAGAAGCTGTTGCGCCTAAGAGCACATCGCAAGCACAACATTCCATGACCTATGCCGGCATAGATTACTCCCAGCCTAAGCCTACGCTTTCAGGGCATAATCCTTTACAAGGCATGGGCTTACCTAAAAAAGTGGGTAATCATGACCATTTGGGACGTAATCTTGTGGGTACCACCTTGCCGCCGCTTTCAGATGAAGATGAGGCAATCAAGACTGAGCCTACAGCAAAGCCAGCGCAACGCCCTCTTGCAAAGCCTGAAGAAAAAAAACTGGAAAGTCCTGCAGAGCGTAGAGTGCAAGCGCGTGTTATAGAAGATGATGCCTCTAGTGATGCAAGTAGTACCACTGCACATGATACACTGAAAGCAGATAGTAAACCTTATGCCCCAGGGAAAAAGCCCTTTATTCAGGATAATCGTAAAGGGCAAGTGATGGATCATGGGGATTATTATATTAATAGTCTCATTCGCAAGGTGGCTCAAGTGGTGCAATACCCAGAGGGCATGCCGGCGGGCATTGTTTCTACCTCCCTGAATGTGTATGTGACGGCTGCAGGACAAGTTCTAACAGCACAAGTTTCCAGCTCCAGTGGAAATGCGGCTTTAGATACGGCTTTAGTGGAGGCCTCCAAGAAAGTGCAAGGCATGGGGGCACACCCCTCCGGTGAAGCACAAACCCTTTATCTTATTTTCACGGTGGAAACGCCAGAATAAAGTCAGTGCATATTTTTATGCAGGGCAGGAGCTGTATGCGCCTCTATGCAGACGCGTGGGCTCACAGTAAAAAACATTACCCCTTTGGAGGATAGCATGAAAAAAGTTCTTCTTATGCCTTTATATTGCTTTTTGTGGCTGGCTTTGGTTGGTGTAAGCACCGGCCATGCCGCTGTGAAGGTAGATATTTATGGCCCTGGGCAAAACCTTATTAATCTTGCCTTAACCCAGCCTATTAAAGGCCCCAACACGCCAGCCACAGGCCTTGCTGTACAGTTGCAATCTCTTGTGGAAGAAAATATGAATATTCTTCCCTTTTTGGCGCTTACTTCTGACAGCAGTGTGCTTGGCGGCACCACCTTGGCAGGTTTTGAACCTCCCAGTCTTGATTTTAAACGCTTTCAATTGGCCGGTTCTGATATAGTTGTTACGTCCTTTTGGCCCAATGAAAACACTGTGCAAATGCGCGCTTTTGAAACTTTAAGTGGTAAGCGTCTTTTTGGGAAAGAGTATCCTAACTTGGCAGCCAAAGATTTACCCACTGTGGCGGATCGTTTTAGCGCAGACTTACTGGAAGTTATCATTGGTAGTGGCGATTTATTTCGCTCTACATTGGCCTTTGTTAAAAAAGTTGGTAAGCTAAAGTCTGATGTATGGACGGTACGTCCCACAGGGCGTGACTTGCGCCAAGTGACACGTATGAATGGTGAAGCTCTTTCGCCTGCATGGTCGCCCGATGGTCGTTTTGTGGTATTTACCCATATTGACGATCGTTCGCATGGCCTTGGTGTATGGGATAGAAGTTCTGGCAGCGTGCAACGTATTCGCTTTCCCGGAAATATTGTTATTGGCCCAGCCTTTACCCCCAGCAATCAAGTGGCTGTAAGTCTTTCCAATGGGAAAAATCCTGATATATATTTACTTAACCATGCTTTTCAGCGTCAAAATGCTTTAGAGCAAAATGATTCTATCAACGTGTCCCCCACCTTCGACCGTTCTGGCACTAAGATGGCTTTTACTTCCAATCGCTTGGGCGGGCCACAAATCTTCTTAAAAGATTTAAATTCCGGCAGTGTACGTCGCGTAAGTGTTAACGGTGCGTATAATACAGAAGCTTCTTTAGCTCCAGACGGTAGTCTTGTGGCCTATAGCCGTATGACTGATTTTGGACACCGTATTTTTGTGCAAGATTTAATCAGCGGGCAAGAAAGACAAATTACTTTTGGCCCCGGTAGTGATGAGCAACCCGCCTTTTGTGGCGATAGCTATTCCATTGCTTTTACCTCCAGCCGCGGTGGGCAAAGAAGTATTTATTTGACCACGCGTAATGGGGCTGCACCTAAAAAAATTAATACAGGCTCGGGGGATGCTTCATTCCCACGATGGGGCATGCCGCAATAATTATTCTGAAGGGAGCTGAGGCTCCCTTTTTTATTTTACTAAGGGGAATCTACAGATAAAAATACGGGAAATAGGAGTGTGAAATAAACTTTTCTTCGGAAATTTTATACTTAAAAAGCAGTAGCCTAGTTTCAGCTACAGTGGAAAAATAGTAAGTGCATTGCGTACGGAACTATGCCATACTATGCGGATACTATTTGTGTGTATGAGGTGAGGGAGGGGAGTATGTTTTACAAAATATTTTGTACTTTTTTGTACACCATGTTCATCTGTAGCGGGTTTGCGTGGGCGGCGGAAAAAAATATCTTATTATCTGAAGAATTTTGGACACAAGCAACATTGGCTCATGTGCAAAGTGCGCTAGAGCAAGGCTATGATGTTAATGCGCAAGACCAAGAAGAAAATACGCCTTTGATTTTTGCGGCTAAATATACACAAGATCCTGCAATTATAAAAATCTTAGTGGCCAAAGGCGCTGATGTGCATAAAACACAATACGATGCGTCCCCTCTAATGTTGGCCAGTAATAATAATCAGCAAGTCGCAGTGGTGCAAGCTCTTCTGGACGCTGGCGGCAACATTAACCATACGGATAGTATGGGACTTTCTGCACTCATGTATGCTAGCGCAGCCAATAGTAATCCTCAGGTGGTACAAACGCTTTTGACTCATGGTGCCAGTGTAAAAGAGCGTGACGGTAACGAGTGGACACCGCTCATGTGGGCTTGTTATGGAAATATAAATACTGAAGTTATAAAAGCCCTGTTGCAAGCGGGTAGTGAAGTCAACGCTGTCAAATTTGATGGCTGGACACCGCTTATGATTGCGGCAAAGCTCAATAAAAATCCTTCCATTATACAAATTCTCTTAGATAATGGCGCCGATGTGCACAAAAGAGATAGCTCTCAAGGTACGGCACTCATGGCGGCAGCTTCTGCCCCTGGGCGTTTTACCGTTATGCAAGCATTGTTACGCCATGGGGCGGATGTGTCAGCACGTGATGTGCTGGGGGATACACCGCTTATTGAAGCTGCTGGCAGTGGCGATTATGCCATGGTAAGCTTACTCATTTCTGCCAAGGCTGACGTTAATGCGCGCAATGCTCATGGGGAAACGCCGCTTATCCGAGCTGGAAAAATTAACACAGACCCGCGCGTTCTTGAGTTATTGGTACAAAGAGGTGCAGACATTAATGCTCAGGATGAAAATGGGGACACTGCCCTCATTGCTGCCACGGCTTTTAATCCTCAGGCCAGTATTATGGAAGCCCTCATACAGTTGGGGGCAGATGTGAACCTGCGCAATAAGAGCGGTAAAAAAGCAGAAGCCTATGCCAAAGATCGTGTACAATTTACTGGCACAGATACAGAAGAATACTCAGGCGATTTTTTGTAAGATTTATATTATAAATTTTTTTACTAGAGAATTCCTACGCCAATGCTTTAAAATACAAACATCTTCTAAGGTACAGCTGTTTTTTTTTAAAACTTCTTCGTTAAAAGAGCTTTTACACGTTTGACCACGCACTCAATATGCAGTATCTTAGTGGCGGATTTGTGTATTTTTGCCCTTTATTAATTATTTTAGATGCATAGCTAGGTTAGGGCAAAGGGGATAAGCCTAGCATTGCATAAACCGAAGGAGCGTGTATGGACGGGACTGTTTCTGTGGAGTCTTTATCAAAGACTACCTTGTCCGGCCGTATGGATTTTGCCCAAGCCGCTAGTGGTGTTATTTTGGCGCTGTTCACATTGATGCATCTTATCTTTGTGAGCACGGTACTTTTAAGCCCCAATATTATGGATGGTCTTGGTTGGGTGCTTGAAGAATTGTACCTTGCACAGGTGGGTGGACCCATCATCTTGTTATTAATGGTTGCGCACTTTATTCTTGCTGCGCGTAAGATGCCTTTCCAAGTGGGTGCACTGCCGGTATTTTTTCGCCATGCTAAAACCATGAAGCATTGCGATACTTGGCTTTGGTTGGTGCAGGTTGTCACTGCTATTGTAGTACTTGTTATGGTGAGTATCCATATATATGTGATACTTGACAGCCTCCCCATCACCGCTGAAACCTCTGCCCTTCGTGAGCAAAATGGTTGGACTCCTTTCTACTTCATTTTACTTGTATGTGTAGGCATTCACTTAGGCATTGGTCTTTTCCGCGTGGGCGTTAAATACGGTCTTATCACCGAAGCCAATCGCTGTGTGTGGACAAAGCGCACATGGTACCTCATTGGTGCTTATGTGGTTCTTGGCTGTTTAACCATGATTCGCTTCCACTTCATAAGTGTTGCATAGCAAGGAGAGCACATGCGTACTTTTACAACTGATTTATTGTGCATGGGAGCTGGCCTTGCAGGTGAGCGTGTGGCTGTGGAAGCAGCCCAAGCCGGCTTTGATGTTATTTGTCTTTCCGTCGTTCCCCCCAAACGTTCTCACTCCTCTGCGGCCATGGGCGGTATGCAAGCAGCACTTGCAAACTCTGCCATGAGCCAAGGTGACTCTCCTGATGTTCACTTTGCAGATACGGTAAAAGGTTCTGACTGGGGCTGTGACCAAGAGGTTGCGCGCCTTTTTGCCAATACTGCTCCCATTGCCATGCGTGAAATGGCCTGGATGGGCGTGCCTTGGAGCCGCGTAGAGCCTGGCGTACACACCTACTATAAGGGTGGTAAGCCTTTTGAAGCCGAAGAGCTTGAGTCTAAGCGTGGTCTTATTCACTCCCGTGCCTTTGGTGGTACTGCCAAATGGCGTACCTGTTATACCTCAGACGGTACAGGGCACTCCGTACTCTTTACTTTGGACAATCGCTTGTTACAGCTTGGCGTTGCCATGCATGACCGTATGCAAGCCGAAGCCCTTATCCATGATGGCGATACCTGCACAGGCTGTATTTGCCGCTGTTTGCGCACCGGTGAGCTTGTCATGTACAGAGCTAAAGTAACCCTTATTGCCACCGGTGGTTATGGGCGTATTTACCCTGCCACCACCAATGCCATCATTTGTGATGGCGGCGGTCAAATCACTGCTTTGGATACAGGCTGTGTGCCCATGGGTAATATGGAAGCTATTCAATTCCACCCTACAGGCACCGTGCCCACCGATATTCTTGTGACCGAAGGGTGCCGTGGCGACGGTGGTACCTTGCTTGACGTAAACGAATACCGTTTCATGCCTGATTATGAGCCAGAAAAAGCCGAGCTTGCTTCCCGTGACGTGGTTTCCCGCCGCATGGCAGAGCATATGCGTAAAGGCCATGGTGTAAAAGGTCCTTATGGCGAGCATCTCTGGCTTGATATTCGTCACCTTGGTGAAAAACACATCACCACTAACTTGCGTGAAGTGTATGACATTTCCACCATGTTCCTTGGTGTGAACCCCATCACACAACTTATCCCAGTACGTCCTACCCATCACTATAGCATGGGCGGCGTGCGCGTAAATAAAGACGGTGCAGCCTATGGCCTTAAGGGCTTATTCTCCGCCGGCGAAGCAGCATGTTGGGATATGCATGGTTTTAACCGCCTTGGTGGTAACTCCTTGGCAGAAACCGTGGTGGCTGGGCGCATTATTGGTAAAAAGGTTGTGGAATACCTTCAAGGGTATGAAACATCCTTCAGTACCGCCGCCGGTGAATCCGCTGCTAAGCAAGTGGCTGAGCGCATTGACAACATGGTACATGGCCGTAAGGGTAAGGAAAATTGCTACGAATTGCGTTCCATCTTACACAAGACCATGATGGACAATGTAGGTATTTTTCGTAATGGCCCAGATTTGCAAAAAGCATGTGACGATTTGCAAGAATTACTTGTACGCTCCGAAAACATTGCATTACAAGGCAGAACTTGCGGCTTTAACCCAGAGCTTTCCATGGCTCTACGTATTCGCGGCATGATTAAGCTTGGCCTTTGCACAGCTTACGGTGCTCTTATGCGTACAGAAAGCCGCGGCGGTCACGCCCGTGAAGACTTCCCCGAACGTAACGATAAAGAATGGCTCAATCGTACTTTGACCCATTGGAAAGAAGGCGATACCTTACCCACCATTTCTTATGAAGAAGCTACACCTTGGTATGAAATTCCTCCAGGTGATCGTGGCTATGGTGGCGGTAAAATCATTGACGCTGAAATTCCCGCAGAAAAGATTCGCCCCCTTGGCGGCGCTCTGTAGGCTTTAAAGTAAACCATCGTTAGTATAGTAACTTTCGGGAGAAATATAATGGGACGTAAACTGCATTTTGAAATCATGCGCTACAATC